>CAZUAX010000014.1:0-50784 GCA_964618435.1 uncultured Solibacteraceae bacterium | reverse complement strand
GCGATGCTGAGTTCAATTTCCGGACGATCGACATCGGGAACCTGTCCCGCAAGCACTTTGCGTACGGTTTCACGAACGCGCGCCTGGTCTGGCGTTACCGCTCCCGAAAGCCTGGTCTTCAAGATTGCCTTCAGTTGCTGGAACTCCTGCTCTTCCGCGCTGGTCCGTGACCGCTGTCCCAACAGAGCAGCGTAGCGGGCAATCGAAATGCCCATATCCGGGGTGCGGGTGGACTCCATGTTAAACAGAAAGCTCGACAGCAGTTGGTCGCTGCGCAGAAACTCGATGTTGGGAATGTCGGTGACCAGTTCTACTGCGTCATCCGGCGTTCGTCGCATCACCACAATCTCTTCCGGTCGCAGACCCTTGAGGCAAAGAGGATCGTGGGTGGTAACAATGAAGCTCAGCATCGGGCAGGTCTGGCGGAGGCGCTCTACGATGGAGATTTTCCAGGTAGGGTGTAGGTGAACTTCAATCTCATCGAGAAGAACCACGCCTTCGGCCTCGCGCAAGCCTCCCCACCAGTCCTGTACCCCGATGGAGATGTCCCCTGCCAGGGCAATAATCGATTGGAACCCGTCGCTCATGTCGCGTAGCACCTTGCGCGTGCCGTTGTACTCCACCTCAATCTGTCCGTCATCGCGGCACAGGCGCATTCCATCGGGGAGCATCAGCAGGCGGCTGAGATCATCAGCGAACTGGTCCAACTGCGCATCGTTTACCCGATCCCCATCCAGCAGCCAGGCTTCGGTATCGGCCAGCGGCGCGGTAGGGTCGAAGAGGTTCAGGATACGAATCGCCGTGCGGGCAGAACTTTCCCTGCGAACCGCTTTCGGCAGCAGGCGGGTAGCGCCATAGCCGAGCAGCAGCACTTTCGGATCGGGTGGATCGATGCGGAAATGCGCGGAGTCGAGCGAGAACTCCATGCGAACCTGGCCTACGCCACTGATCTCCACAATCACTTCTCCGCTACGGATGTCAGGGTGACGGCGCACAAAGCGGCGGGCATCCAAGCCAAGGGTGTTGGCATGCTCCTGCCCCATTAGCGTCAGCGCCAGCGCCTGCAGGATAGAGCTTTTGCCGCAGCCGTTCTCGCCCAGCAGCATCAGCCAGCTTTCCCGTCCGGAGTCCGGCGCGGGAAATGGCAGACTGATCTCCTCAATCGCTTTGAAGTTGCGAATCGTGAAACGCTCAATCCGTTTGGCGGAGGTAAAGTACGCTGACGCGGCTTGCTGGTTGTCTGCTTCGATGGAGTAATCCTGCTGCCGCGCCCGTTCGGCTTCGTAGCCGGCCTTTGAGGCGGCAATGTCGAAATCAGGCAATTTCGCTGCTTCCGGATAGCCCCCCTCGGCTTCTTGTCTGGCCGAGCCCATGTGGGGACGGGCGGGCTGAAGAACACGGAGGAGTACCTCGTCCTCCAAGGCATCGGGCAGCACGCTTCGCAAGGTTTGATAGGCGGCCATCGCCCGAAACATGCTATGCGGATGGTGTGTGGCCACCACCCGGCGCAGTTCCGCCCGCATGGGCATGCGCAGCGAGGCGGAGCCCAATGGCCTGTACCTTTCCGCGATCTGCCGGACCTCATCAGCTGCTTCGGCGGCCACGGCGCGCCGAACTTGCACAAGGTCCGACCGATTCAGATTCAGCACCTCGATGGTGGCCACGCCACGATCGTCAAAGGGAATCAGCAACCCCTTTTCGAGATCCGGAACCATATGCTGTAGCGGGAAGTCCGTACAAGGGTTCAGCAATAAAGGAGATTCCGCCGCCAAAGCATCCGGGTCCAGCACGCCCATCGGAGCCCGCTTATTCCTCACCGGGAAACGGGAGCCCTTGCCGCGCAGGCAGAACGCGCAGGCAAGAAGCGTGTTATCCCATTCGTAAGTCAGCCATGCGTAGTGCAGAGCGGAAGACGATCCGTCCGCATCGCGCGCACCCTCCCTGGGCCGATAAAGATCAATATCGCCGCGTACGCTTTCCAGGCTCGTTTCGCAGTAGGCGCACTTGCCCTGGAAAAGTTCCATCAGCGCGGGGCGAGCCCGTTCCCAAAGGAGATTTGTATAGTCCCCCAGAAACATGTCCTTGCCCCGGATGCGACCGCTTGCAGCGTACTGGCGGGCCTTGCTGAGGAAGCCTCCGGTGGTCGCGGACCGGTCCGCTTCGCTTAGCGAAGAGAGGTGGGCTAGCACATGTTCGCGGGCCTGCTGCGCGCGTTCGGAAAGATAGATCTCGGGCACCGCTATGGCGCTTCGATCGACGTAGATCACTCCGCCTCCTCGCGCTTCATGCCGAAACGGGGCATAATGCGCAGCTCCGGCTCGGGGTTGGGCGCACCCACGCCCAGGCTGTTGGCCTTGCTCCAGGCATCCGCCAGTTCCAGAATCCTTGGGATTGCCTCACTCGCGAAGGAGCGCTGTCCCTCTTTGAATCGGTAGGAGGCTGGAGACTCCTCGCTGCCCCGGTTCAGCAGCTGCTCATAGCTGCGGTAGGGTTCAGCGGTCTTGGTGTCGGTGTAGCCGCGCACCAGTTTCTCCAGGAGTTCTTCCAGGGCTCCCATGGTGGACCGGAAGCGCACCCAGCGATGATTGTCCCAGTTCATTTCGTGGCTGCTGCCGGGTTGGAATCGTTCGGCCAGCCTGCGCCCCGCATCGCCACCCCGGTCACTTACACCCTGAATCACCTCTGCGGGCATATTCAGGTTCATCCCCCCCTCATTGGGGCATAGGATTACGTGCGCAATACGGTCGCGGTAGCCGGGGATACGCATCTGGCGATTGTCCACCCAATTCTGCATGGACTTCATGATTGCTCCAGCCATTCCCTTTACTGGACCCAGGCCCGGCTTAGGCTTGCCGCTTTCATCCAGTTCGAAACGGTTCCATAACTGGCTTAACCCGCCCTTGTTGCTATCCGGAAGGTAGACCATATCCTGACCTGCTGTGCCACAGTGTTCCTCACCGCGGGTAGCGTCCCACTCCATCAGGTTGATGGCGAAGGTGGGCCACCGGGGAAGCGGCGAATCGAAGAAATGGACAGGGAAATTACTACAGATGCCGCCATCAGAGAACCAGCAAATCTCGGGCCGCGGCTGGCTATCCCTGCGCCCGAAGTCTACGGCATAAAGTGGCACGGCGCAAAACAGGATGGGAAAGCTTAAGCTCATTCGCGTGGCTACAATCACCGGCAGGTTTGCAGCATCGGGAAGCGGAAGGAAGCCCTCGTACTTGCTGTTGCTCTGTCTGGGGTGGGCTACCATCCAGTCCACAACCTCCTTGGGGAACAGTTTCCGGAAGTCTTCCTCGCGATAGAAGAAGATTCGCTGGTCAAAGGGGAGGCGGTAGGGTTGGCCGTGGGTGAGGCTTGTGGTCATCATCTCGAGGTTGATTCGTTTCTCCGCGCCTGGGTCAGCGGACCCCCAGAGGTCGCCGAAGGTGAGTGGCTTGCCGGAAGGCTGTCCAGCGTAGTCATCCAACAGATTCGATAACCATGGGATGAGCGCTTCCCCTCCTACTTTCGGGTTTGGCATCCCGGTGCAGAGGCCCAGCAGGTTCGACGACATTTTCGCCAGCTCACGGCGAACACTCCAGCCAACGCTCAGCAGGAACGCAAGCAGAAACAGAACCAGCGCGGCGAACCCGCGTGTAATGACGAACAAGCCCTCAGCTCCCGGCATAAGCGCAAACCAAAATGCGATACCTGTGCCCAGGCTCACGAGTGTGGCCAGCCAGTAAGCGCGTGCCAGGCGGAATGGAAGTGCCAGAAAGGGGCTCTTGGCCCCCAGAAGCGATGTGAGCACCCCGTAGATCCGCACGAAATGGGGCTGGGGCTGAAACAGCGTAAACAGAAACGAGCCTTTGCCGCCGGGCGCGGTCTGCCCCAGTTGTGATGGCAGGTTCGCTAGTTTGGCGAAGCTGTCGAGCCCGCGCTGGCGCCCTAGCTCCGCTGCCGCCGTGGCTGCAGCCGCAATCGCTCCAGCGGAGGTGCCGCCGATGTTACGGAAGGTATACACCTTGGCAAGCTCGCAGACGGCTTTCGGGTAGACGATACCGCTGGTGATGCCCCCCTTCATCACAAGGTCGCAATAGCGGGCTTGGATGGTTGATTCGGAAACATGGGGTTCTACAGGCGTTGCCATTACACACCTCTTTTCAGGAAATGCCTTTGATTGCGGCTTATCAGGGATAGCGGGATGCTACCACCGAGTGGCTCGGGAATCGAGCGAAACTGGACGGAATTAACAGGTATCGTCCGGCCGCGGCATCTGCAGCGCAAAGCTGCGATGGATATCGAAAGCGGGCGCAAAATGGCCTGTTCGGGTGTAAACTGAGCGCGCCAGAGATTTCGGCTCATCGTTTTCGGAATCGGAGGTCTGGTTATGCTGATTCGTAAGGAAGAGGTTCTGGCCTACCATGCGGCTGAGCCCGCGGGTAAGGTTTCTGTGGTTCCCACCAAGCCCTGCCGGACACAACTCGACTTGTCGATGGCCTACACTCCCGGAGTGGCGCAGCCCTGCCTGGAAATTCATCGAGACCCCTCGCTCGTCTACAGCTACACTGCCCGTGGAAACCTGGTTGCCGTGGTTTCGAACGGTACCGCGGTCTTGGGCTTGGGGAACATTGGTGCGGCGGCGGGCAAGCCTGTGATGGAGGGCAAGGGCGTCCTCTTCAAGCGCTTCGCGGGCATCGATGTATTTGATCTGGAACTTAATACCGAGGACCCACGGGAGATCATCCGTACCTGCCAGTTGCTGGAGCCCACCTTTGGGGGAATCAACCTGGAGGACATCAAGGCGCCTGAGTGCTTTGAGGTGGAGGAGGAACTTCGCCGGACGATGGGTATTCCCGTCTTCCACGACGATCAGCACGGCACCGCCATTATCTCCGGGGCGGCTCTGTTGAATGCGCTAGACCTTGTGGGAAGAGCCATCGAAGAAGTACGAATTGTTTTCTCGGGTGCGGGGGCAGGAGCGATTGCCTGCGCGAACCACTATATTCGTATGGGCGCGCGCCTTGAGAACATTCTGTTGGTCGATAGCAAGGGTGTCATCCATGAGGGCCGTACAGAGGGAATGAACCCTTACAAGTCCCGGTTCGCACGCCAGACTGATCTGCGCAGTCTCGCGGAGGCGCTGCAAGGGGCAGATGTCTTCATTGGGCTGTCTGTTGCCAATTGCGTCACGCCAGCGATGCTGGAGGGCATGGCGCCGCGCCCCATCATCTTCGCCCTGGCCAATCCAGATCCGGAAATTTGCTATGAGGAAGCGAAGGCGACCCGCCCTGACGCAATCCTTGCCACGGGAAGATCAGACTATCCAAACCAGGTGAATAACGTTTTGGGCTTTCCATTCATCTTTCGTGGCGCTTTGGACTGTCAGGCATCCACCATCAACGATGAAATGAAGCTGGCGGCTTCGCATGCCCTGGCGGCGCTCGCACGGCAGGATGTGCCTGATGCGGTTCGACGCGCTTATGGGGTTGAGGATATGGAGTACGGGCCGGACTACATTATTCCGAAGCCCTTCGATACCCGCGTACTCACATCCGTGGCGCCCGCCGTGGTGAAGGCCGCCATCGAGACTGGCGTTGCCAGGAAGGTGCTGGATCTGGATGCCTATCGGGAATCGTTGGAGAGTCGTCTTGGCAAGAGCCAGGAGTTCATGCGGATTCTGGTTCACAAAGCGCAACGGCAGCCCTGCTGTGTCGTGTTCCCGGAAGGGCATGAAGACAAGATCCTGCGTGCGGCGCAAATCCTGCTGGACGAGAAGATCGCGGCTCCGATTCTGGTGGGGGAGGAAACAACAATCCGGCAACGGGCCGAACAGTTGCACCTGCACCTTGACGCGGCAAAGGTAGTTTGGCCCGCCGATGAGAGCTATGCTGCCGAATTCCATCGATTGCGGCAGCGAAAGGGGGTTACTTTCACCGAAGCGCGTCAATTGCTGTCGAACCCCACATCTTTCGCGGCCATGATGCTGCACATGGGCGACGCCGATGCCATGATTGGCGGACTCACCTCCCACTATCCGGATACCATCCGGCCGGCGTTGGAAGTGATTCCAGTGAAACCGGGTCTGCGCAAGGTGAGCGGACTGTATATGCTGATTTCCCCCAAAGGTCAGGTCTATTTTCTGGCAGATGCCACCGTCAACATTGAACCTTCCGCGGAAGACCTCGCCGAGATTGCAATTTCCGCAGCCGACTTCGTGGAGACGCTGGATGTGGTGCCGCGCGTAGCGATGCTCAGTTTCTCTAACTTCGGTTCTACGCGGCACCCCCTCTCGCAAAAGGTGAAGCAGGCAACCGAACTGGCGCGCGCGCGGAGGCCAAAACTTGTGATTGATGGTGAAATGCAGGCCGACACGGCCGTAACCCCGGAGATTCTCGCGGAAACCTACCCGTTTTCCCATTTACAGGGCGGTGCGAACGTATTGATTTGCCCGAATCTGGAGGCGGGCAATATCGCCTACAAGCTCCTGATGCGTATTGGTGGCTGTGAGGCCATCGGCCCCATACTGATGGGACTCGATAAGCCCGTGCACGTGTTGCAGCGCGGGGCTGACGTGAACGACGTGGTCCACATGGCTGCATTGGCGGTTGTGCAGGCTCAAAGGGCAAATGGCGGCTAGCCGGGGAGATTCCGCGACGTCATCAGCCGGTAACCGTGGAGGTAAATTCTTCCGCCTGAGTAGAGATTCAGGACACCGTAGGCGCTGCTCTCTGGTGGTGCGCCATCCACCATTGACCTCAGTGCGCAGTAGTGGATGCCACCAATCTGGCGGTGGTCATTCACATGCTGATGCCCCTGGAAGACGGCCAGCACCTTGCCCGAAGCCTCCAGCGCGGTACGGACCGCCGCGGCGTTGCTCGCCGAATAGTGGTCTTCGGTATCGAGACGATGGTGGATAAAGACGATGGCTGGCTGGGAGTCTCTGGCTAGTTCGGCGCGTAACCAGTCTAATTGGTCCGGGGGCACATACGCGCCGCGCCAGTCGAAATCACGCCCCCCGTAGGGTTGGCCATCACTGGAAAATGCAGAATCGAGAACGATGCCACGGTACCCGTTCAATGCGAAGGAGTACCAGCTTTCCTTTGCTCCCCACGCTTCCAGAAACTGAGGTTTGGTGAGGGTATCCACACAATGGTTTCCCAGCACACAATAGCGTGGAACCTTTAGGGGCTTAAAGACTTCCAGGACGCGCCTCAAATCCGCCATCTCGCGCTCTACGGTGGGTGAGGCATCCACCAGGTCACCCAATTCAATTGCTGCGTCTACACCTTGGCTACGCCACAGATCCACCGCTTCGGTTAGTTTACTGAGCGAGGCTCGATACTCGCGAGTCCCCACTGTTGGCTTCTCTGCGTAATGCACATCGGTGACAATGCCCAAGCGGGCTACCGGAGGCTCTTCTGCCGAAGGTATTTGTGAAGCGCCCGCCTGCAAGAGCCAGGTGCCAGACGCGGTAAGGAGAATTCTGCGAGTCATGGGCAATGGATTCCTTGCTTTCAGGCTACAGGCATCCGTGGCGAATGTGTGGGGCTGGGCACGGTAGAAACCGGTAACTCATGAAGCGGGAGGATTTGCCGCAAGCAGTGCTTCGGCTTCCTCGCGACTTGGCACCGAGGGTTGCGCCCCGCGACGGGTGACGGAGAGCGCAGCGGCCGCGCAGGCGAAGCGCACCGCGGGCTGCATCTCCATTCCTTCGGCGATGGCGGCTGCCAGCGCGCCGTTGAATGTATCCCCGGCGGCGGTAGTATCCACTGCCCGCACTGGAAATCCGGGAACGTGAAAGCGTTGCAGGCGATTCAAAAAAACTGCGCCTTCCGCGCCCAACTTCACGATAACGGCCCGCGGGCCAATGTCGAGCAACCGCTGTCCAATGGCGAAGGCATCGTCCACCGTGAGCGCCTTGGGGTCTTCCCCGAGCAGGACGGCCGCTTCACTTTCGTTTGGCGTGAGAAGGTCCACGTTCTCCAGGATGTCCGCCGGCAGAAGTCGGGCGGGCGCGGGGTCCAGGATGGTGATCACGCGGCGTTGCCTTCCTAAGGCAAGTGCGGTCTGAACAGTTTCAAGCGGTGTCTCCAATTGGTGCAGAACAACGCGCGACTTCCAATAGAGCCCCTCCTGGTCGCGAATGTTATCCGGGGTGAGCCGCGCGTTGGCCCCTGGGATTACCACAATCGAATTCTGGCCAGAACTCGCCACCCAGATCAGCGCGGAACCGGTAGGTGCGTCCTGGAGTTGGTTGATGGCGTCTGTCTCCACGCCCGCGCGACGCACACTATCGAGCAGCAATTCGCCCGCGGCGTCGTTTCCCACGCAGCCAAGCATGCGCACCTCCACGCTCGCATCCGCCATACGTCCCGCGGCCACCGCCTGATTGGCTCCCTTACCCCCGGGGTGTATCTGCAAATCGTCTCCGCTGACGGTCTCACCGGGTGCGGGCATGCGGTCCAACGTGGCCACGTAATCGCAGTTCAAACTGCCAATCACCAGAATGCCCCCAGCCATGGTGCGCGTGCCTCCAAAGGTTTGAGCGTATCAAAGGCGCGCTGGAGATTGGAAAGAGTCGGGCGAGGTTTGGAAAGGGTGAGCCTGGTTTTGGAAAAGGCGTGCCGGAACTGGAGGGCCGGCGTTACTTGGTGAGATCGATGCCGAAGCGCTTGAGTTCCTCGGCATAGTAGCGCCGGTGCAGGATGTCCCACTCTTCCGCGCCTTCCACTACACCGCGCTTGAGAGAGCGAACTTTGTCGCGAGCCGCGGAATCCACCTTCTCCTCCAACTGGAAAATCTCGGTAAGATGCTTCACGATTTCCAGCCGCACATCGTTCGGATCCCTGCGGATGCGCACTTCCCGGCTGCGCTTCAGTTCGACGATCACTTTATGGGAAAGATCGAGGATCTTATCCCTGGAAAGCTTCATCTTGTCACCGGACTCGCGTCCAGACGCGAGCACCAGCTTCCGTTCCACCACCAGCTTGCGCTTAATGCGGCGGAACATCTCCATGTAGCTGACGCCTTCCTTTTGCATTACGGTTTCGTACTGCTCAAGGATGTCGCGGACTTCTTCGTTGAGATCGTCTTCAGATCGCAGATCTTCCTCGATCGTTTGGGCCATTTGCAAGGCAGCCGCGTCCAGGTTAGAACACTCAGCCCACATGGGATGGAGCTTGCGAATGATCTGACGGCTGGCGTAAGCGATAAACTCGGGGGCGACTAACATCCGGCGTGGCTCATGACAATAAGAAGCGCCTTTTCAGTGTAGTAGCCCGGGAAATCGTGTGTCAATGCAGATGCTCATTTGTGTTACTTGGTCATTTGCCCCAGGATCCGAAGGCGCTGCGTGGGGCTCGCTCAGCGAGCAGAAGAAATTCCCTCTGCCAGTACCTCCACCGGTGCGAAATCGTCCTGAAGCACCAGGCCGCGCCACTGGGCAGTGTCCACAGCTACAAACGAAGAGGCGTCCTGCGGGGAGGCGTCGCCAAACGGGGGCAGTTCAGACGCGGATGCCAGCAGAAGCAGGTTCTGCCGCGCCTGTAAGGGAAGACTGCCATCCACCCGCAGCACGCGCACTTTCGGGAAAGCCTCACGAAAGGTGGAAAAAATGGCGGGAGCGAGTCCATCCGTATGGTGCCCAGCCGAGGCGATCAAGTTGAGCGCCACCATCCCGCCGGGCTCCAGACATCGGGCCAGATGCTGAACCAACTCCAGTGTAAGGAGCTGAAAGGGCGGTGTGCGTGTCTGAAAGGCGTCGATGAAAATGACATCGTAGCGGGCTTGCGCGCGGTTCACGTAGGTGCGGCCATCGGCGTGGATCGTGCGCAGGCGCGGACTGTCGCCAAGGTCGAAGTAGCGGTGCGCCAAGTCCGTCATCGCCGGGTCTATTTCCACTACATCCACCTCCACCTGCGGAAAGGTGTCCAACTGGAAGCGAGGGAATGCATAGCCAGCGGCGCCGATCATCAACACGCGTCGGAGCGAAGGGTGGTGCATGGTGGCCCGATGAAAGCCGTGCAGATAGTCACTGAAAATCTCGGTGGAGTCCAGATAGATGGCCGATTGCGTGTTGGCTTCCTCCGAACGCAGGAGGCGGATGGGGCGACCAGTTTCGGGCTCTTTGGCATCCAGGACAAATACCCGCTGATAGGCCGTATCGAAATCCAGTTGGCCCGCCTGGGCCAGCGCCGCTCGTTCATATTCGCCCAGCACCGCCATCAGCAGCAGGAATACCAGCAGCCCCACTCTTTCGCCGATGCGCGCACTGGACGCGGCGACAAAAGAGAGAAGAACCAGTGTTGCGGCGATGCCGTAAAGAATACGCGAAGATCCCAGGATCGCCAGCAGAAAATAGCCGGCGCAGAAGGTGCCGACAATGCTGCCCGCCGTGGAAATCGCATACAACCGTCCCACTTGCGCGCCAGCGGTGGCGAGGGTTTCCAGTTTCAGCCTTGCCACGTAGGGGGTTACCATTCCCAGCAAAACGCTGGCGGGGGCGAAGAGCAGGAGCGTAGCCGCAAGGGCGGCCAGACGGAGTTCCAGTTGTGCGGCCTCCAGGCTGCGCAGGACCGTTTGCTGGCTAACCGCGGTAATGCCCGCGCAGGCTCCGGCAAGGGCAAGAATTACCGCAAGCCGGCTGAAAACCGGATGGGCGTCCGCCATCCGTCCGCCCCACCAGTAGCCAGTACTGAGGCTGGCCATAATCACGCCAATTAGCGTGGTCCAGACGAAGACGGAAGTTCCCAGGAAGGGTGCGAGTACACGCGAGCCGGTAATCTCCAGCACCATCACCGCTGCTCCGCTCACGAAGGCGATGAGTTCCAAACGTCCCCAAGGGGCGGAAGACTGCGGCATGCCACTATTTTAGGTCCGTTGTGCCGAAAGCCTGCTAAACGGCGGCAGCGAACGCGGATTCGTGTTCCTCCACCTCCCAAAGCTTCACCCCTCCCAGAATCCCGGAAATATTGGGGATGATGCGGGCATTGGAGGGGAGATCAATTGTGAGGTGTTCGGTGTTGCCCCCGCCGATGGCTACCGAATCGTAGTAGAACAGACGGTAAAGTTGTGCCAGCGCTTTTTCGACGCGCTGATTCCACTTTTTTTTGCCGTCACGTTCAAAGGCCTTACGGCCCAGCAATTCTTCGTAGGTTTTGCCGTGAAGGAAGGGGTGATGTGCCAGTTCCAAATTTGGGACGGGCCGTCCACATACAAATAGTGTGGAGCCCAGTCCGGTACCCAAGGTGAGCACCAGTTCTACGCCGTGTCCCGTGATGGCGCCGTAGCCCTGGACGGTAGCGTCGTTGGAAACGCGGGTGGGGCAGCCAAGCCGGCCCGCTACTTCGGTCTGCAAATCTACCCGGTGCCAGGATGGGTCAAGGTTCGGTGCGGTTTCAATCACCCCATGTCGCACCGCGCCAGGGAAGCCCACGGAAACACGGTGGAATTCCCCTAGCTTCCCGGAAAGCTCCATGATTACGTCCATTACAGAATCGGGAGTCGCCGGATTGGGGGTCTTCTTGCGCTCACGCTCAGTGACTGGATTGCCTTCCTCGTCCAGTACCATTGCCTTGATCTTTGATCCGCCGATATCCACCGCAAGTGTGCGCACCATCGCTTGCCTCCCTTTTGTTCCTGTGTTCCGTTATCGGCCATAACCGGGTAAGGATGCAAGCATCCGCACGAATCTAGAGTCCGGTGGAAGCAAAGTGGTTCACGGGACCGTTACCGGATCCCAAGCCTGGATTCGTGCGAATGGCTTCCGTAATGTAGCGTTTGGCCGCGCCAACTGCGTCGGGAAGGGCCATGCCGCGGGCCAGGCAGGCCGTGATGGCAGCGCTGAAAGTACAGCCTGTTCCGTGGGTGTGCGGCGTGTCAATACGTGTGGAGGAGTACGCATGCAGGCATCCCTCGCACAGCAGCAGGTCGTCCGCGTCCATCTCCAGATGTCCTCCCTTAATGAGCACAGCTTTCGGCCCCAGGGCTGCAATGGCGTGCGCGGCTTCTCTCATGTCCTCAAGGGTTTGGATCTCTTTGCCGATGAGTGCGCCTGTTTCATGAAGGTTGGGTGTTACCAGGAAGCAGCAGGGCAATAACTGTTGCTTCAGAACGGCAATGGCTTCCGCAGCCAGCAGCGGAGCACCATGCTTGGAAATCATCACGGGGTCTACCACCAGAGGGAATCGAAAGTGTCTGGCCTGGGTGGCAACCACCTGGATCATCTCGGCGTTGCCTAGCGCGCCGGTCTTGGCGGCTCCCGGTGGGATGTCTCGGATCACCGCCTGGATCTGGTCGCTCACCAGACCCGGGGACATCACCTGCACACGTGCCACCTCCCGCGTGTTCTGCACGGTAAGCAGGGTGATAACCGCTTCTCCATAGGCTCCAAATTGATGGAAGGTTTTCAGGTCTGCCTGGATGCCCGCGCCGCCAGAAGGGTCGGACCCGGCAATGCTCAGCGCAATGGGTAGGTTACTCATGGGGGTATGAAACCTTCAGGCTAGCGCATGGATTTCCACACAAAGCCGGGTTGATCCCCCAGCTTGGCAGATTTCTGCTCATTTCTACCAATTTCTGGCTTCGCTACGTGAAATTTACTGAGATTTTTTCCGCGTCAGGCGACTACCTTACTGAGACGCCAGCTTCCAGCAAAAGAGCGTCCGTTGAGGAGATTGCGTATGCGTGCTCATGCCCAGCACAAGGGGGCGACTTGGAGCTGTCGTAGGGTCATTCGGTGCTGCCACAGGGCCATGGCAAAGATGCTGGCTGTGTCGCTTGCGGTGGTCCTGGCAATGGCTCCCCTGCCAGCGCAAAGCGGCGGGGACCAGGGGGCTGCTCCCACTCGTCTGAAGATTGTGGCGTTGACGGAAACGCCGATGACGGAATACGCCGGCACCCTCTCCGCCAATGTCCTGCAGATTCGTATTACCGACCAATGGGATATGCCGGTTCGCGGGGTGACGGTAAGTTTTCGCTTGCCCGAGGCGGGCCCGGGTGGGGTGTTCCTGAACGGCCTTAGCTCTGAAATTGCCCTTACCGACGAGCGGGGGGAAGCAGCAGTGCGCGGATTCGACTGGCGTCCCGAGGCAGGTGTCACCTTCGTGCATGTGATCGCCGCCTTTGGAGCGGTACGCGCAGGCGCAATGGTGGAGGTGCAGCTTGCACACAAGCTGAAAGAGTTTCCAGCGACAGTGGCAAGCCCCGTGAATCCAACAGCAGCCGCGATTGCCGCGGCGGAAATGCCAGCGGCTCCGCTGCAAAAGAGGCCAGATTCCGTTCCTGTGGTTGAGGAAGTGCCGCAAATGGCGGCGGTTGGCGCGCAGCCCACGCCCCGTCCAGCGCTGGGGCAGCCGGCCGAAACTCCCACGGAGGACGCGAGGCGTGCAGCGTTGCTTCCCCCGGTTAGCCGGGCTCCGCGCGACCTTGCCGCCGAGCCTGCTGACGCCACCGCAATGCCACCCATGGTGCGAGTGCGAGGCAACCCCGTGGGGGGGGCTGCCTCAGAAGCGGGAGACCCTGCTTCCAATGCCCTGGTGCGGGTGAAGCAAGGGGGTGGGGGCGGCATAAGCAAGGCGTTGATTTTGGTTCTGGTTGCGGGAGCCGCCGCCGGCGGCGCCGTGGCCGTAGGCATGAGCCGGGGCGGGGGGGCGTCTGCCAGTCCAAGTGGCGGTGCCTCCTTGCCGCCGGTGATTCGCATCGGCAATCCCACCATCACCATCACGGGGGGCAACTGATGCTGCGCAGTGTGTTGCTTTGCCTGCTGGCCACTTTGTCGGTATCCGCCCAAATCCAGCTTCACCTCACTCGTGTGGTGGTGAACGAAGCCGTGGTCCCTACCCCCCCCTCGCTCCAGGGAGCGGTGGTGAATTTTCCGGATATCCGCGAGAACGATCTGGCCGACCTCACCTTTGAGCTGCGCAATCCCAGTGGTGCAGACACGCTGATCACCAACTTGCGCGTGTTTCCCAAGACGGATGTCTGTGGCAGCAGTGGCGGTGCCGCCTTCATTTTGATGACCAATCCACTCAGTCCTCCCGGCACTCTTCGCGCCGGGGGCGTTTATCAGTTCCAGGTCCGTTATCTGCCTCCCAAGCCGCAATGCTATGAGGCTTATCTCGCCGTGGCGCAGCAAACCTATGTCCTGCGCGGTACGGCCGCCGGCAGAACGGTGATGTTTGAGATTGACACTCTGGGACAGCGGCAGATCATCAACGGATCCACATCCGACTTTGGAAGTGTCCGCGTTGGCGAGTCCTTCACCAAGAGCTATCGAGTGGTAAACAACACGGGAAGCGGCGTGGTAATTGCGCCTCCATCGCTTTCCGGAAACGTCGGAGTTTTTTCCCTGGTGGATGCGCCGGATACAACCCGCACCGTCCCGAACAACAGTGTCTATGAGTTCAAAGTGCGCTTCGCGCCAAATCGTACCGGGCTGATTCCTGCCTCCCTGAGCGTGGATGGGCGGGTGCTCAATCTGGTTGGTGAGGGATTGCCCGGGCTTGTTCCCAACTTCACCCTGCAGTCCCCAGGCACCGCAGTGGACAGCAACAGCCAGGCAGAGGTCCGCATTGAGCTGATGACGCCCGCCACCGTGGAAGTAAGCGGGACCCTGGAACTACGCTTCGAGAAAGAACTGGGGGACATGCCTGATGATTCCGCGATCCGCTTTGTGGAAGGCGGTGGCCGCACCTTGGCGTTTCGTGTGCCGGTGGGGGTGACGCAGGCAGTGTTCGGTACCTCCGGGGTGAGTGTCGCGCGGTTCCAGACAGGCACGTCGTTGGGCAAAATTCGATTGGTGGCCAAACTTGCCCAATGGGAACAGAGCGCGGTGCTGGATGTCCGAGCGGACGCCCCTCGCTGGACAGAGGGAGCGTTGCAGCGGGCCGCGGACAGCCTTGCCGTGCAGGTAACCGGCTTTGACAATACACGATCCGCATCCAGCATTGAGTTCCGCTTCTTCGATGCCAACAATCAGGCGATTGGCGACGCGGGTGGCCTGCAGTCTGCGGTAAACGACCTGTTTTCCGCGTTCTTCCGCTCCAGTGATCGAGGGGGGCAGTTTACCCTGCGCGCGCAGTTCCCCGTAGAGGGATCTTCCACCGCAATCCGCCGGGTGGAGGTGATCCTGCGGAATCGGCTGGGCCCCTCCCTTGTGCGTGTACTGGAGTGATTCTGTTGGGTGCCTCCGCTGTTTGTGGGTTGCTAACTCGCTGTTTCCCCGGCGGTTAAGGCGAAAGGCGGCGTCGGTAGGGCGCAAGATCCGGTGCTGCCCTGACGCGAAAACTGCCGTTGACAGGGCCTGTGGCGGTCTGTTCCCCTAGAAGACAGACCTCCATGCGCTACTGGCTTCGCGGAACCCTGCCGCCCATCACGCGTGTGCTGCTTGTCGAAAGCGGCCCGCGCCCGCTTGCGGAAAAATTCGGACCCATTCTGCGTATGGTATGCGGAGGCGCTGTGGACGTAGACCTGCTTACCTGCTACGGCGCACCAGGCCCTGATAACTCAATTCTTCCGAGACGGGTGTATTTCACCCAGGAGTACGCTCACCGCGAGGCACGGGCTGCTCTGCTAAAGGAACTGCGTGCCAACGACTACCAGGCAATGGCCATCCTCTGTGCCGATTCCCCTGTGTTGCATCGTTGGAAATGGTGGTTAGCGGTGCGCCTTCCAGTGAAATTGTTGATTGCCAATGAGAATGCCGATTGCTTCTGGCTCGACCTTGGCAATTGGCGGAATGCGAAGAGTATGCTGGCTGCCCGGTGGGGTTTGCAGGGTGTCGCCTCCTTGCGAACACTGGCCGAACTGGCCGCCTTCCCCTTCGTTCTGGCGTGGCTGCTGGCGTTTGCGCTGTTTGCGCACACCCGGCGAGCATTCAGGGTATTGTTTGGGCTGCACAGGGTGCATGCGGGGAACTAGAATCCACGCCGGGAACCAGCGTGAAGCGACAACGAGGAGTAATCGGAATGAGCACGATGAACGCGATTGAGATTCACGAGTTCGGTGGACCGGAGGTGCTGGCGGTGAGGGAGGTTTCCAGGCCATCGGCCGAACCTGGTAACGCGCTGGTGAAGGTGGAGGCCGCAGGGGTGAACTTCATTGATGTCTACCAGCGCACCGGCCTCTACAAGAACCCTCTTCCTTTCGTGCCGGGGATGGAAGGCGCGGGTGTGGTGGAGGAGGTTGGTGACGGCGTGGAGGCCTTTGCCGCGGGTGATCGTGTGGCGTGGTGCATGACAACGGGCGCTTACGCAGAGTACGCCAAAGTGCCGGCGCGGGTGATGTTGAAGATTCCCGATGCGATTTCGTTTGATTTGGCCGCCGCTGCGTTGCTGCAGGGCCTCACCGCGCACTACCTGCTGCGTTCCACCTTCGAATTGAAGGCGGGGCAAACTGCGCTGATTCACGCGGCGGCAGGCGGAGTCGGGCTGCTGCTGGTGCAGATGGCAAAGAGCCTGGGTGCGACGGTGATTGCCACTACCTCAACCGAGGAAAAGGCCGCGCTGGTGCGAGGGGCAGGCGCGGACCACGTAGTGCTCTATAGCAGCCAGGACTTCCTGGACGCAGTAAAGGAGATCACCGCGGGTGCGGGCGTGGACGTGGTGTACGATTCGGTGGGGGCTACCACGTTCAGCCGCAGCCTGAAGTGCCTGAAACCGCGCGGCATGATGGTGACCTTCGGGCAGTCAAGTGGCCCCATTGAGCCTTTCTCGCCGCTGGAACTTGCAGCGAACGGCAGCCTTTTCCTTACCCGGCCGAACCTGGCCCACTATATGAGGGATCGTGCGGAAACCGAATGGCGGGCAGGCGAACTATTCGCCAGCATCGCCGAAGGCAAATTGAACGTCAGGGTGGATTCTTCCTATGCGCTCGCCGAGGCGGGCAAGGCGCAGACGGCGCTGGAATCACGCGGGACCGCGGGGAAACTGTTGATTCATCCGGGTCAGGTTTAGAATGGGCGGCACTGTGGATTCAGTGCCGCCCATTCTACTCAACCTTGCGCCTTCGGGTTGGTGCGCAACGCGTTCAACAGTGCGTCCATCCGCTTCACAACCGCGGGAAAACGCGCCGCGACGTTTGCGGTCTCGCCGGGGTCGATGTCCAGGTCGTAGAGTTCCGCCGGCGAATTCGCGGGGCGCTGGGCGCGGTTCCAGTACATGCTGCCCACGGGGCGATCATGTGCGGGAATGTACTTCCATTTGCCCATGCGCAGGGCGATCATGTTTCCCGCGTGTTCCACCAGGAAGCTGCGTCCCTGCGGTACGTCTCCCAGCAAAGCGGGTAGCATGTTCAAGCTATCGGGACCGGCGTCCGGCGGCGGAGTAGTTCCGGCCAGGCTGGCAAAGCTCGCCAGAAAATCCACTTGGGTCATCAACGCATCGGACACGCCTGGCTTTACCCGTCCCGGCCAATGCACGAGGAAGGGCATTCGTGTGCCGGCCTCGTAGATGCTGTACTTGCTGCCCCGGAACGGTCCCGCCGGGGTATGTTCGTTGAGGTCTTCGAATGCGCCATCTTCATAGCCATCATCAATTACTGGGCCATTGTCGCTGGTGATGACCAACAGCGTGTTCTCGTCCAGTTGCTGCTCTTCCAGGGCCTCCAGAATCTGGCCCACACACCAATCAAACTGTAAGGTTGCGTCGCAACGGATTCCGCATTCCGTCTTGCCCTGGAAACGCGGATGGGGGACGCGGGGCACGTGCACGTCATGGGTGCTGAAGTAGAGGAAGAAGGGCTTACCCTCCCGTGCCGTGGGCCCTTGCTTGCGGATGTAGTCCGTGGCCTTCCGGGTAATGGTGTCAGCCATCCCCTCATCCACCCAGCGGGCGCTATCGCCCCCCTTCATATACCCAATGCGGCTGATGCCGTTTACTACCGTCTGGTCGTGGCCGTGGCTAGGGTGCCAGCGCAGCAGGCCTGGGTTAAGTACGCCGGTGGGTTCGCCAGGAATGGGTGTGCCGTATTGCACCGTGATGGGGTCTTTGGGGTCGAGTCCCACCACGCGGTCGTTTTCCGTGTAGACGCAAGGAGTGCGGTCGCCCGTAGCTGGGATAAGGAATGAATAGTCGAAGCCAATCTCTCCGGGCCCGGGCTTGATGATCCCATTCCAATCCACGTTGCCATCACCCAGGCCGAGGTGCCACTTGCCCACCACTGCCGTTGTGTAGCCCGCCTGCTTCAGAACGCTTGCCACAGTATGCCGTCCCGGCGCGATCAGCATGGGTGCGTTGCCCGGCAGCACGGCCGCCTTCGGGTTCCGGAAAGCGTATTCGCCTGTCAGCAGCGCATAGCGGGTAGGTGTGCACGTAGCTGAGGAGCAATAGGCATTGGTAAAGCGCAGTCCCCGGGAAGCAATGCGATCCAGATTCGGCGTTTTCAGCTTGGTGGCGCCATAGGGCCCCGTGTCTCCCCAGCCGATATCATCAGCAAGAATCACAACGATATTGGGACGCTGGGTCTGTGCGGGCAGGCGGCTTAACCCGCCCAATGCCGCGGCGCCCGTAGCCATTTGAAGAAAAGAGCGTCGATTTATCATGATTTGCGATTCTATCGCAGCCACTGAGATTCCGTATCGGCGTGCTGGCCAATCCGGAACGTCACGCGCTCTCGGGCGTCACGCGAAACTCCAGCGACTCTCCCGCCCTCAGCACCCGCGTTTGCGGCAGGTTGCTGCTGCCAACTCCATGCAGCCGAATCCGATTCACGCGCACATAGCCTTCGCGCACCCGAAGTAAGCATCGGCCACCTGGCCCATCCTGCTGCACTTCGCATTGGCCGAAGCCTAAGCCGGTGGACCAGAAGTGGGTGCCTGGCTCCCCCGTGATGGTGAATTCACCATTCACTGCGGAATAGCGAAACCGACTAAGCGCGATCACGGCTGCCCATGCTGCCATCGCTCTCGCATAGTGGTGGCCGCATTCTGCCTCATCAAAGGGGCTCCGCTTCCACCCGTCGTAACGATCGCGAATGTTTTGGATGCAGGTGAGGCCTTCGGTGGTCATCCCCTCGTAAAGCATGCCCACGGCGGCAGTGTATTCAAAGCCGGTCATCACCTCGCTCCAGTAAGGAAAGGGCTTTGCCGGTCGATCCTTGGGATAGGACGCCATGAGCAGGGCCTTTTCCTTGCCCAAGGCAAAGGAACGCATGGAGTTGAAGTGGTTTTCCATGCTCTCACGGTAGTTGTACTTCAGGATGGCCCGTAGCGTGGCCTCGATGTTCTCGCGTTTCGTGAGGTAGCCCAAGCCGCAAATATGCGCCATGTACTGGCCAACCAGTTGGTCCACCAGACAGCCGGAGGCGAGTTGGAAATCGGGGTTGGCCAAGTCCTTTGACCCCATCCCCACCAGCAGCGCAGGCGCTACTTTGGATGGGTCTCCTGGCGGCTGCACGCGTTGTTCGTAATACTCGCCGTTGAACAAGTTGGCGTCCATCCACGCACGGCCCTTGGTGTAGAGATCGCGACAGGTGCTGGCGAACTCGGTCTCCCCGACGTGGGTGGCCATGCGTTCGCATGCGCGAAGCGCGCCCAGATACCAGAAGCCCATCTGCGGATTGGGCCCATAGTATTCCACGTCCATGGTGTTATGCTGAGCCCCTTCCATCACGCCGTCTTTGTTCGCATCCCAGCCTCCGGGAATCCAGCAGAATTCCATTGAGCGCTTGATGCCTGGCCAGATGCGGCGCAGGAAGTTGTCATCTCCGGAGTGCTGCCACTCTCGATACGCTTTCAAAATGCAGCCCATCTGTCCATCCGCTGCGGGCTTGCCGTATTGCTGGGCGCGGGAGAGTGGCAAATGGACGCGGAAACTCATCAGCCCGTCGCCGTCAGTTGCATGCGCGAATTCCACATCGCGCATACTGCTGGCCAAGCCGCCGAAAAGGAAAGGGGTTGTCTGTTCGTAATTCCACACATGGGTGCAGGAACCATGGCAGCAGCCGCGGGAATCGCCGGTACCTTCCCATCCATAGAACTTCCGGTCCGGTGTCCGGAAACAGGTTTGGGTCACCAGGGTGCTCGCGTTCGCCAAAGCGGCTTCCTTCACCACCGCGGGCAGGCTGCAGCCAAGAAAGTCAGATACGAACCGAACGGTGCGTTGCTCCAAAGATGGCAATTGTGGCGCGGCTTGCTTCACCACATCCCAGGCGTCGCGAAACCGCTGTGTGTATTCGTTCCCGATCAGATCCTCACTGGTGCGCTGCTCCTCGCGAGTGTTCCAGGCGTATCGATTCGGGAAGTGCCAGGCAATCAGAAAGGTGAAGCTTTGTGTTGCTCCCGGCGCAATGGTTGCCTTCTGGGCGACCGAGGCAATTGGCGCGTCCTGTCTGCCCTCCGGGCGGGGATCGAGCACGCCATCGGCGCCAAAATCGTCCCAGAAGTCGAGGATTGCGCCTCCCCATTGGGGGTCAGTCCAGTGAGTACGCAAGCTCACGGTCGCGCTGGAGGCAGCAGGCTGGAGTGCAGCAAGCGCGAGGCTGCCCCATGCTTCAGACTGCGTGGGGACGCCTTCACTATCGAGAAAAATTCCCGTAAGCCCAGGAGTCGCCTCGCCTTTGCGGTTCCGGTTCTTCTTCGCGCCCACAGGGTGACGGTCACCCTTCCAATCGCGTGAAGTTTCCCACCCGTCCATCCCCACAAAGTTGGGAAGCGTACCGCAAATGGAAGTCTGTATGGGGCGCGCAGAGAGGTTCGTCACTTCGTACCGCAACACAGCCATCGGCCAGCCGCTGGTGTCCTCCTGAGGAGGGATGAAGGGGCTGAACGCCTTCAGTGAGACTTGCAGGGGTAGCCCTGCCTGGCGAAGTTCCAACCGTCCCAAGGGCCAGGCCGAGTAGAAGTCTGCGTCCGCGAAGCGGGGAAGGTTGTGAGTAGGGTCCTGGCTACCGTGGCTGCCTTCATAGGCGCGAACGGGCAGGGGGCCTTCCAACACCCGGGCGCCTTTCTGTTGGCCGTCATCGAACCAGATCGCAAAGAACGGCGCTCCTCCGGAAACTACCGGCGTAAATCCCTTAGCGGGGCGATTGACAACCTCGAAATCCCGAAGAGCTCCATTGCCCATGAGGGACAGGCAACCAGTTCCCACGCCTCCAATTGGCATGGCCAGGCGCTCAAGATGCTGCCCGCGATAGTGCCTCAGGGTTGGCCACGCGGGGTCCTGAAGAATGCGTCGCTGGTCTGGCGGCAATTCCTCCCCGGCGGCCTTGCCAAGCTGCTGCGCACTCAGCGGTTGGAAAAGTGCTGCCGCTGCCGCGCCCCATCCGCCGAAGCGAAAGAAGTTGCGCCGGTCCATCCCGGGTTGTTCGCACGCGCCCTCCGCGCAGCATCCACCGGAAGCCTTCGCGATCACAATTGGCCCCTCGTGCGCTGGTGTTTGCTTCATGGTGGGATCCTAGCACAGCGGCAATTGCGGAATAATGGCTAACGATGCTCAAACGAATTGGAATCGGGAATGCGATGGCCCTGGCGGCCACGCTGGTTTTGACAAGTATCTGGGGGAGTGCCGCTGTGACTGTAGAAAAAGTGCCCTACGCGGGCTGGCCGAATTGCTATCGGGTAACTAATGGCGAAGTAGAACTGGTTGCCACTACCGATGTAGGTCCGCGCATCATGCGATTCGGGTTTGTGGGTGGCCAGAATCTGTTCAAGGAATTTGAAGCAGAACTGGGAAAGAGCGGCGAGCAGAAGTGGATGCCTCGTGGCGGCCACCGTCTTTGGAAAGCACCCGAGGATCAGGTGCTCACTTATGCCCTCGACAACGCTCCCGTGCAGGTGACGGTGCTGGCCGACGGACTCACGCTGACACAAGCCGTGGAGCCCGAAACAGGACTGCAGAAACAGATTACAGTACGGCTGGAGCCCACTGGCAGTCGAGTTACGGTAATCCACCGGATCACCAACACTGGCGGCTGGCCAGTGGACTTTGCCTCCTGGGCGCTTACCATGATGGCTCCGGGCGGAACCGCATTCACAGGCTTTCCGCCGCGCGGTACGCATCCGGAAGTGTTGGAACCCACCAATCCTTTGGTGATGTGGGCCTACACAAACTTGGGAGATCCCCGTTGGAAATATACCCTGAAGTACCTTTCCCTTATGCAGGATCCCGCCAATGCCTCCCCGCAGAAGCTTGGGCTATTCAATCCCAGCACATGGGGGGCCTATCTCCTGGGGACTGACCTCTACGTGAAGCAGTATCAGGCTGACCCTGCTTCGCAGTATCCAGACTTTGGCTGCTCCTTCGAAACCTTCACCAACAATGAGTTTCTCGAGCTGGAGACCGTGGGCCCTCTTTCCAACGTGCCGCCGGGTGAGTCTATCGAGCACGTGGAAACCTGGAGTCTGCATCGCAACGTGAGCATCCCGCAGATTACAGACGAAGCGTTGGACGCAGTGTTCCTGCCCATTCTGCAGCGACCCTGATGAAGGCCGTGAGGCTCCGCGACAGGCTTGGGAGCGCCACTTCCTCCGGATTAGGGAGTGGCGCGTTCCAGGAACACCGCCCAGTTGCTTACCAGCGCAAGCAGTGCGGTGGGGAAGACTCCAAGGAAAACGGTGCCTACCCCGCAGATTCCCAGAACCGTTTTCAGGCCTAGGTCGAGCGGGGGAACCGTGGAGACTTCTTCTTCCGGATCATGCATGTACATCACCACCACGACCCGGAGATAGTAATATCCAGCGAGCGCGCTATTTGCCAGGCCAAGCGCGGCGAGCCAGTAGAACTGCGAGTCTATGGCGGACTTGAAGATGTAGAACTTGCCGAAGAACCCGCCCGTTAGCGGAATTCCGATCAGCGAAAACATGAAGAAGGCGAGGATGGCGGCCAAAAAGGGCTGGTGGATCGCCAGCCCCGCAAAATCCTTTACCTCCGTGCGGGTTTCCCCCTTACGCGCGCAGTGGGCAACCACGGCAAACGCGCCGATGTTCATGAATGCATAGGCTGCAAGATAGAACATCGCCGCCGCGGTGCCAATGTCGGAGTGGGTGGAAATCGCAATCAGTACATATCCAGCGTGGGCGACGCTGCTATACGCCAGCATCCGCTTGATGTTGCTCTGCACCAGCGCGGCAAAATTGCCCACCAGCATCGTAGCCAGAGCGGTTACCCAAATGATGGGCTCCCACTGGTCGCTGAATGGAATGAACGTAGTGAAGAAGACGCGGAGCAGCACGGCAAACGCTGCAGCCTTGGGGCCGGCTGAAAGGAAGGCCGCCACCGGAGTGGGAGCGCCCTGGTAAACATCCGGCACCCATACCTGGAAAGGAGCCGCGCCTACTTTGAACGCAAAGCCCGCAAACATCAGCGCCGCGGCGGCAAAGAGCAGCGATTCCGGTGTGGTAAGGCTGCCCGCAATCAGTGCCTGGCGGATATCTGCCAGGTTTGTGGAGCCGGTCGCACCATACACCATCGAGATGCCGTACAAGAAAAAGGCGGTGGCAAAAGACCCAAGCAGGAAGTACTTCAGGGCGGCTTCATTGTTGCGCTGGTCCTTACGGAGATAGCCAGCCAGCACGTAGGAGGAAATGGAGGAGATCTCCAGGCCCAGGAAGATCATGATGAGTTCGTTGGCGGAAGCCATCAGGCACTGGCCCACGATGGAAAAGAGCAGCAGTGCGTAATACTCGCCACTCTCTGCGCCTTCGCGTTCAAAGTAGGGGCGGCTCATGATGATGGTTAGCGCGCCCACAATCAGCACCAGCAAGCGGAAGAACGTGGCGAAGCCATCAATCAGCAGCATGCCGCCAAAGGCGGGGCCGGGGTTGGTGAACGTGAGCAGCGATAGCGGGATAGCCGCCAGCATTGCCACCAGCGAGAAGGTGCCGAGGAAGGACTGGCGGTTCTTGGGTGCGACTGGCTCCAACGCCATAATCAGAGTACCCATGATCACCAGGATCAATTCAGGCAGAATGCGGACGAGTTCAGCGGTTTGCGGAACGAACTCAACGGGCACCGGTCACCTCCGGGGGCAGCGTCGCAGCAGCAGGCAGAAGTGGGGTGTCAGCGGGTGGGTTCTTCACCTGCAATTCCCGGTTTGCGTTCACCATGCGCAGGATGGCTGCGTTCTGGTGGGAAATTGCCGGCATGAAGGTCTGCGAATAGATGCCCAACCATAGCAGTACACCCACCATGGGAAGCATCGCGCCCCACTCGCGGGGCTGCATGTCATAAATCTCCCGCTGCAACTGCTGTGGCTCTGGGCCGAAAAAGACCCGCTGGTACAGCCAAAGCATGTAGCATGCGGACAAAACCACGGTTGTGGCAGCTGCCACGCCGATGGGGAAGTTGGCCTCCACGACCCCTTGGAGAGCAAGAAACTCCCCAACGAAATTCGCCATCATCGGCAGGCCAACGCTCGCCAGCACGAATAGCATGAAGACTGCGGAAAGCGCTGGCGCGGAGTGCACCAGCCCGCCGTAATCCTTGATTTCCAGCGAGTCTTTCCGGTCAGTAAGGAACCCGACAAAGATAAACAGTGCTCCGGTGGAGATTCCGTGCGCCAGCATCAGGAATACCGCGCCATCCAGCCCTTGCTGGGTGAGCGAGAAGATGCCCACTACCACCAGGCCCATGTGGCTAACCGAAGAGTATGCCACCAGCTTCTTCATGTTGGGCTGTACCAACGATACGAAGGCGCCGTAAATGATGCCAATCACGCTCACCGTCAATATAAGCGGGGCAAATTCCCGTGATGCATTTGGGAACAATGGCAGACAGAGCCGTATCATGCTGTACGTACCCACCTTCAACATCAGCGCGGCAAGGTCAACGCTGCCCGCGGTGGGGGCTTCCACGTGCGCGTCAGGCAACCACGTGTGGAAGGGAAACAGCGGTGTCTTGAACGCGAAGGCAATGAAGAATGCCCAGAACAAGAGGTTCTCTTCGAGGGTGGTGAAGCGCAGCGCGCCGCTCGAAATCTGTGCGGAAATCACTTCGTAGTCAAAGGTGCCCACACGGTTGTAGAGGTAGAGGATCGCGGCCAGCATCATCACCGAACCGCTCAGCGTGTATACGAAATACTTCGTCGCGGCGTAGATCCGGCGATGATGGCCCCAGATGCCGATCATAAAGGAGAGGGGCACCAGGGACAGTTCCCAGAAAACGTAGTACTGGAACAGATCGATTGAGACGAAAATGCCAATCAGGCAGAATTCCAGCAACAGAATGTATGCGTGAAATTCTTTCAGACGCGTCTCGATGGCCCGCCAGGAGATAAGGATCGCGATAGGCGTAACAAAAGTAGTGAGCAGTACGAGCCAAATGCTCAGGCCATCGAGGCCGATCTTGTAGTGAATATTTGGATCTTGGACCCACTGGAACTGGGAAACAAACTGGTAGCCATCGGCGCCGAAATCGAAATTGAAGACGAGGCCCAGAGACACCAGGAACACAATGATGGAGACGATCGTGGAAAAGATGCGAACCGTTTCGCCCATTTCCCGCGGGATCAGCAGCACCAGCAGGAAGAGCCCGATCGGCAGAAAGAGAACGACGTCAAGTAGTGTGGTCACCGTGCACCCCCCGCCATGCTGACGATTACCAGGATGACGACACTGCCCACCACCACCCACGATGCGTAAGTGCGGATAGAGCCCGATTGCCAGCTGCGCAATACGCGGCCTACGTTCCGGGCTTGATCGGCGATGCCATTAACGGTGCCATCAATAAGGCGCGTATCCATGATGGGCCAGAAGAATGCTCGCGATGAACGAATCAGCGGCCGCACAAACAGCACGTCGTATAGTTCATCCACGTAGAATTTGTTGAACACAAGCCGGTGTAACCCGCCCGCGGCTGTGGCCACCTGCTGGGGAAGCTCTGGCCGTGCCACGTAAAAGATGTATGCCAGCAGAATGCCAAGCAAGCCCGCGCCCAGCGCAATGGCTACCAGCGTGAAGTCGTGGCCATGTTCACCCAAGGGGAACATGGGCTCCAGGAAATGGGGCACGTTCAGGAATCCTCCACCCAGAGACAGCAGGGCAAGCCCGATCAACGGAAGTGTCATGCTGCGCGGGGATTCATGCGGATGTGCTTCGCCGCGATAGCTGCCAAAGAAAGTGACGAACAGTGCACGGAACACATAAAAGGCCGTGACGGCCGCGGTGCTGACGCCTACCCAGTACATCCAGGGTGCGTGATGATGCGCGGCCAGCAGAATCTCGTCCTTACTGAAGAATCCTGCAAAGGGATAAACTCCAGCAATGGCGACGCCCGCTACCATGAGTGTGGCGAAGGTGATGGGGGTCTTTTTGCGCAATCCGCCCATCTTCCAGATGTCTTGCTCCCCGCTAACAGCGTGAATCACACTGCCTGCGCCTAAAAAGAGCAGCGCCTTGAAGAACGCGTGCGTCATCACGTGGAAGATTCCAGCGGAGTACGCCCCCACACCCAAGGCAAGAAACATGTAGCCAAGCTGCGAAACGGTGGAGTAGGCAAATACCTTCTTGATGTCGTTCTGCGCGAGGCCGATGATGGCCGCAAATACCGCGGTGGCAAGGCCAACGACAGCAACAATATCCAGCACCGCCGGGGTCATCTGGTAGAGTGGCGCGGAACGGGCCACCATGTACACGCCCGCGGTCACCATCGTGGCGGCGTGGATGAGGGCCGAAACCGGAGTAGGGCCGGCCATGGCGTCAGGCAGCCAGACATAAAGAGGCAGTTGCGCGCTCTTACCCGTGGCGCCGATGAAAAGCAGCAATGTGATCAGCCCCAGTGCCCCAAAACCAGGGTCAGCGGGAATCGCTTGCAGCTTTGCAAAGATGGCCCCGAAATCGAAGGTTCGAAACTCCACAAAAATCAGGAAGATGGCCAGGATGAAGGCCATATCTCCAATGCGGTTGACAATAAAGGCTTTGTTTCCCGCTGTCGTTGCATACTGTCGGTCGTAATAGAAGCCAATCAGCAGGTAACTGCAGAGGCCCACTCCCTCCCAGCCCACAAACAGCAGGGGGAAGTTTGCAGCCAGCACCAGCATCAGCATGAAGAACATGAAGAGGTTCAGGTAGGAGAAGAACCGCGCGTAACCCTCCTCATGCTCCATATACCCAATGGCGTAAGTGTGGATCAGCAAACCCACGCCCGTCACCACCAGCAGCATCACCGCCGTAAGGCGGTCTACCGCCATATCGAAGCCGATACGCAGGTCCCCGGAAAGAATCCATGGGTAGCCTCGCTCCAGATAGGCCACATCCAGGGGCCAGAGCGTGGCGATCACCTTTAAGGTGAGCGCAAAAGAAATTGCCACCGAGCCAATCGCGACAAAGTTCACAAAGCGCTTCGGCGCGCGGTGGCCAAAAATGCCGTTGATGGCAAAGCCGATGAGCGGGATCAGAGGGATGAGCCAAAGTTGCATTGGTTTAGTTCTTCAACGAGTTGATCCGGTCAATCTGCAGGGTGCCCCGATTCTTGAAGATCGTGAGAATGATGGCCAGGCCAACCGCCGCCTCGGCTGCCGCCACCACCATCACGAAAAACGTAATGATGTGGCCATCCACCTGTCGCCACATGTAGGAAAACGTCACAAACGAGAGGTTTACCGCATTCAGCATGAGCTCAATGCACATGAAGACGGTGATGATGTTTCGTCGGAGCAGAAAGCCGGATGCGCCAATTGCGAACAGAATGGCGCTGAGGATGAGATACCAGGAGATGGGCACTCCGCCTTGGGCAAATGGCAACATCAATCAACCTCCCTCATGGCCAACACGACAGCGCCCAGAATGGCGATCAGAATTAGCACGGAAGTGGCTTCAAACGGAAGCAGATACTTGGTGAACAGTAGCAGGCCGACATCCGCTGCGCCCCCGCCCGTGAAGTTTCCGAAGCGGACTTCCTGTGATGGAGGCGCCACCTGAATCATCACCACCGATAGCAGGCCCGCCATCACCAGCAGCAGCGGCAGGCCCAGGTACCGGCTCAACGCATTCACGGGCTCTTTCTCTTCCTCGCCGGTATTTAACAGCATGATGACGAAGATGAAGAGCACCATGATGGCGCCGGCGTAAACGATCACCTGCGCCGCGGCAATGAATTCCGCTCCCAGCAGAAGGTAAAGTGCAGCCAGCGAAACCATTACGCCAATCAGGGAGATGGCGCTGGAAATGGGATGCGTCTGCAAAACCAGGTTGATGGCACAGCCGACGGCGATTGCAGCGAAAAGAAAGAAAAGAAAGACGTCCATGTCAGCGGCCCTTCCAAATTGCAGTGCGTGCCATTAGCTCACCACCGCCACCAGGCCGCTGGTAATGATGAGGTTAATGAGCGCGATGGGAAAGAGAAACTTCCAGGCGAATGCCATCAACTGATCGTAACGGAATCGCGGCAATGTGCCCCGCACCCAGATGAACAGGAAAATCAGTACGCCCGCCTTCATGGCGAACCAGAACACCGGCAACAGATAGGGCCAGAGCACAGGCAAGGAAAACACGCCGGCGATCCCAAGAAAGGCCACGCCAAACAGAGGAAAGGTGATCTTGTCCCGCCAGCGTTCCGCCTGTAGCGCATGGAAGAATAGCAATGCGGCACCACCCAGAAATAGGAAAGCAGGAACCAGGTTCGAACCCAGTTCAGTGGGAAACAACGGATTGTAACCACCCAGGAACAGTACCGTGCCAATAGAGCAGATGGTAACGATTCCGGCGTACTCAGCCAGAAAAAACCCTGCAAACTTCATGCTGCTGTATTCGGTGTGGAATCCGCCGATCAGTTCGTTTTCTGCTTCCGGCATGTCGAACGGCAGGCGATTTGTTTCCGCGAACGCGGCAATCACGAAAATGATGAAGCTGAGGATCTGTGGCCAAGGCATCTGGAAGATGTGCCACCGAGGCAGGAATCCAAAGTAGAATCCGCTTTGCGCCTGCGTAATCTCCTGGAGGCTCAGCGTATTGGCCAGCAGTAGCGGAGTGGCAATGGCAATGGTCAACGCTAATTCGTAGCTCACCATCTGCGCAGAACTTCGTAGCGATCCAAGCAGGGAATACTTGTTGTTGGATGCCCAGCCACCCAGCGCAATCCCGTAAACGCCCAGGGAGCCGATCGCCAGCACCATCACCAGGCCCACAGGCAAGTCAGTCAACTGCATCAGGGTGGTTACGCCGAAGATTTCCACCTGCGGTCCAAAGGGAATCAGGCAGATTGGAATGAGCGCGAAGAAGACCGCAAGAAATGGGGCGAGGATGTAGAAAGTGCGATTGACATGTGGCGGCACCAGGTCTTCCTTGGTGATTAGCTTAATGACGTCCGCAAGTGGCTGGAGAAAGCCGTGAGGACCCACCCGATACGGGCCAGGGCGTCGCTGGATGTGGGCGATTAACTTCCGCTCCAGCAATTGAAGATAAGCCAGCGTCGTCAAAAAAATGAACGCGATAATCGCGGCCTTCACAATGGTGAGGAGAAAGAAGTCCATGGAATTCCCAATGTTTTGCTACGATCCGCCTTCTCTGTTCCAGTCACACACCGCGAATACCGCGCTGTGCGAAGCCTCCAATGGTGCACACTACTGCGCGGCCAGCGCCAGGATATCCTCTCCCTGGTACAGCGAGCCGGGCGATTCCAGGAGGCTATCCAGCTTCTTCGAGTAGCTCCCCAGAGTACCTGAAGTGAACAGAGTATCGCGAGCGGATCGGATCAGTGCCGGATCCGTTTCCACCCCAATCTTGGTTGCCGGTGGCTTCGTCTGCGCGGCGCCACCAGTCGCAATGACTGGCAAAGGAACATTATACCCAGCCACCACCTGTTGCACCTCGGCAAAGACCTTATCCGCCATCCAGGGACCCATTTGAGGCGCCGCGCCGAATTCCTTTGCGATCAAGCCGATGATCTCAAGATCGGCTTTGGCGCCCATGGTCTGGGCCGCTTTCTTCAGGCGCTGTACCTCTCCGCACACGTTGGTAACCGTGCCTTGCTTCTCGTAAAGCGATGCGGAAGGCAGCACCACATCCGCGCGTTGGGCGGTTGCTGTCAGGAATAGATCCTGCACCACAACAAACACATCCTTGCCTGCCAGTGTGGCGTTCCTTAGTGGATCTGCGTTCACCACCCAAAGGGCCGCAAGATGTTCATTCACAAGCATTTGAGGCAGCGTCATGCCTTCCGGCAATCCACTTGCTGCTGCAGCCTGGTAGCCCGGCAGCAGTTCCGGCGTAAGTCCCATGTCCATCGCGCCACGCGAATTCACATAGTCCACCAGGCAGACATACTTCACGGGGATGCCCAGGCTATCGCCAAACGCTACCAACTGGCGAACGGCAACTCCCTTTACGGAATCACCGAAGACAATCGTCAGGTCTGGTTCCGCCGCCAATTTCTCGCGGAGTTGCTCCAGGGCAGCGATTTCCGTGCCTTCTTCCGCGCGAAGTGCCGCGATGGTGTGCTGGTCTTCCCGAACGGGACCGGCGGTAATGGAATAAGTATGCGCGCTGTGATGCCTCCAGTTGGCGCGAATCTGCCAGTGGAGAAGCGGGTGTTGTTGCGCCAGGTCGCTGCCAATCACTAGCACGGCCTTTGCCTGATAGAGATCCTCGACGCTTGCGAGGCTATCCTCTCGACCCGCAAGGGCATCAAGCAGAGTGACGATGTCTCCGCTGCGTTCATGGTCAATTGAGTTCGTTCCCAGAACCTGCCGGGCGAACTTCTGGAGATAGTAATTCTCTTCGTTCGTTGTGCGGTTTGACCCAACAACCCCAATATGCCGTCCGGCCGCCTTTAACTGTTTCAGCTTACCGGCGACGAAGCGGATGGTATCGGACCAGGATGCAGGCTCCAGTTTGCCGTTCTTTCGAATGAGGGGCGTGGTGAGGCGCTCTTCACTTTCGTTGAAGTCAAATGCGTAGCGACCCTTCACGCACAAAAATTCACCGTTGATGCCGGAGCGATCCCGGTTGTTGCCACGCAGAATTTGGTCATTGCGCACGCCCAGCGTCGTCTTGCAGCCATTTGAACAGTGGGTACACACCGTGCCCACGTGATTCATCTCCCAGGGCCGGGTCTGGTAGCGGTAGGTGTCGCTGGTGAGCGCGCCCACGGGGCAGATATCAATGCAGGCGCCGCATTCGTCACATTCCAGGTGGTCGCTATGGTTGGGGGCAATTTCCGCATACGCTCCGCGCTGCACAATCCCCAGCGCGTTCACGCCCATCCCCTCTGAACAGACACGCACGCAGCGATAGCAGAGAATACAGCGAGCAGGGTCAAAATACACCACTGGCGACCACTGCTGTTCGTCGTGGTGATGCTTGATTTCCACGTAGCGGCTTTCAGAGGCCCCGTAGCGGAAAACCATGTCCTGCAATTCACATTCACCACCCTTGTCGCAGACCGGGCAATCCAGCGGGTGATTCGTGAGAAGGAATTCCAGGGTGCCTTTGCGCGCTTCGGCCAGTTTCGGGGTTTCTGTCCGCACCACCATGCCTTCGCCTACCGGCTGGGTGCAGGCAGTCATCAACTTAGGCATCCCCTCAATTTCCACCAGGCACATTCGGCAGGCGGCCACCTGAGATAGACCCTCGTAGTAGCAGAACGCGGGAATCTCTTTTCCCATCCGCCGCGCCACTTCAATCAGCAGAGTGCCGGGCGCGGCCTCCACAGCAATTCCGTCGATCGTCAGCTTTACCAGATCCGCCATTAAACACCCACCGGCACTTCGTTTTCTACTTGTGCGACGTCCGCCATCGGCGAGCGCCGGATGTACGCTTCAAACTCGTCACGGAACTTCTCCACGATGGAAATCGTGGGCATAGCCGCGGCGTCGCCCAGGGGGCAGAAGGTGCGGCCCAACATATTGTTGGCCAGCTCGTGCAGCAGGGCGGTGTCGTTACGCTGGCCCATGCCAGACTCCACACGGGTGAGAATCTTCTTCAGCCAGAGTGTGCCTTCGCGGCAGGGGATGCACCAGCCGCAGCTCTCGTGCTGATAGAAGCGCATGATGCGTAGGGCCATCTTCACCATGTCGGTGGTCTCATCCATCACTACCACGCCGCCACTGCCAAGCATGCTGTTGACGGCCTTCAGCGCGTCAAAGTCCATGGCGATGTCGCATTCTTCCGCCTTCAGGATGGGGCAGGATGAACCGCCGGGAATGACTGCCTTCAACCTGCGGCCGCCCTTCATTCCCCCCGCCACCTCGTTGATGAGCCGCATCAGGTTGAAGCCCATCGGAAGTTCATACACGCCAGGTTTATTCACATGTCCGGAAACGCAGAACAGGCGGGTGCCTCCATTGCGCGGAGTGCCCAGATTGGCCCACGCTTCGCCACCCATCAGCAGGATAGACGGCACGGAGGCAAAGGTCTCCACATTGTTCAGCACGGTGGGGCAGCGCCACAAACCAGCCACCGCGGGGAACGGCGGACGGATGCGTGGCACGCCCCTCTTGCCTTCCAGGGACTCTAGTAGCGCTGACTCCTCGCCGCATTCATACGCCCCCGCTCCGGTATGCGTAAACACGTCGAAATCAAAGCCTGTTCCCTGAATATTCTGCCCCAGCCATCCCTTGGCGTAAGCGTCGGCAATTGCCCGGTCCATGATGTCAATCAAGTACCGGTATTCCCCGCGGATGTAAATGTATCCACGTTTAGCGCCCACCACCAGAGCGCCAATCATCATGCCCTCAATCAGCTGAAGGGGGTCGTTCTCAATCAATAACCGGTCTTTGCAGGTGCCGGGCTCGCTCTCGTCCGCATTCACCACAATGTATTTGGGCTTGGGGTTGTTGCGGGGTACGAATCCCCACTTCATGCCAGTGGGAAAGCCCGCACCGCCACGGCCGCGCAAATTCGATTTTTTTACCTCATCGATGATGGCTTCCGGCGTCATCGCCACTGCTTTCCGGAACGCGGCAAAGCCCTCGTTGGCCACGAAGGTTTCGACGGTCTGGGAATTGGGCAGGCCAAAGCGCCGTGTCAGTACTTTGGTTTCCAGCGGACTCGGTTCGTTATACAGCATGGATGGAAGTTGCCTCTATTGCAGTTGCCGCAGGTTGTCGAGCAGCTCGTCGAGCTTCTCGGGGGTAACGAAATGGTGAAAGTCGTAGTTAATCTGGATGGCAGGAGCCCAGCTGCACGCGCCAATGCACTCCACTTCTTCCAGGGAGATCAGCCCATCGGCAGAAACTTCCTTGTGCCCCAACCCCAGCTTTTTGCACGCTCGCTCCCAAAGCTCAGGACCGCCGGTGAGTTGGCAGCTTACATTCGTGCAGATTTGGACATGGTGCTTACCCATGGGCTTGGGAAAGTGCAGCATTGAGTAGTAGGTGAGTACTTCCTCTACCTGTACCGGAAATACCCCTACCCGGCGCGCCACCTCATTCACCAGTTCCGGAGTGATCTGCCCCAAGGCATCCTGACTGTACAGCAGCAGGGGGACCAGCGCGGATCTCTTGTGTTCCGGTGGATACTTACCAATGATTTCGGAAAATTTCTGTTCCAGTTCCGGTGGAAGCGTCACGGAAACTCCTTCCTTTCCTTGCACTTCGCTCGTCATTGAGCAAAGCTCCCTTTCCCTAAGCTGCTAGCGGTCCACGTCGCCAAGCACAAAATCCATGCTGCCCAGGATGGCAATCACATCCGCAATCAGCTTCCCTTCAATCAAGCGTGCGAGTGCCTGAAGATTCCCGAAACTGGGGGTGCGCATGTGGACACGCAAGGGTTTGGAGGTGCCATCGCTCACCACATAGTAGCCGAGCTCTCCCCGCGGGGACTCAATCACCTGATAGACCTCACCGGGAGGTACGCGGAAGCCCTCTGTGACGATCTTGAAGTGGTAGATGAGCGCTTCCATCTGGGTCTTCATCTTTTCGCGCTCTGGCAGCACCACTTTGGGGGCATCTGCCTGGAACGCGCCGCCGGGCATACCCGCCATCGCCTGATTGATGATCTTGATGCTCTCGCGCATTTCCTGCAGGCGTACGCGGTAGCGAGCATAGACATCGTTTTCCGTTGCCGTTGGGATGTCGAAATCAAACAACTCGTAGCTTGAGTAAGGCTCGTCCTTGCGCGCGTCCGTCTTGATGCCGCTGGCGCGCAGCATCGGGCCGGTTACTCCCCACTCAATCAACTCATTGATATCCAGGTATCCGACGCCCTTCGTGCGGTTGAGCCAAATGGGATTTTCCTTCAGAAGATCCTCATACTCATCCACGCGGGAAGGGAACACGGCCATGAAGCGCTTCACTGCCTGCTCCCAGCCTCGGGGCGCATCCAGAGCCAGGCCGCCCACCCGGATGTAACTGGTCATCATGCGCTGGCCGGAGAACATTTCAAAAATGCGCAGCAAGTCTTCCCGCTCCCGCATGCAGTAAAGGAACATCGTCATGGCGCCAATGTCCAGGGCATGCGTGCCCAGCCATACCAGATGGCTGTTCAGGCGGGTAAGTTCCACCAGCATCACGCGCATCCACTGCGCGCGCGGTGGAATTTCCAACTGCAACAATTTCTCTACAGCCAACACGTAACAAAGGTTGTTGGACATGTTGGCGAGGTAGTCCACTCGATCGGTTAGCGTGACAATCTGCTGGTAGGTCTTGCTTTCGCATTGCTTCTCAATGCCGGTATGCAGGAACCCGATATCAGGGCGGGCCGTGATTACATGCTCCCCGTCAAGTTCCAACACAATGCGCAACACGCCATGCGTGGAGGGGTGCTGCGGCCCCATATTCAGCACCATGTAACGCGGACGGGTTTCGGCTTGCGCCTCCAGCACCTGCTTGAGGTCCGCTGTCACCGGTACTTCCATCGTGGGGATATCGCTCATTGCGCGCTTCCTCCATCGGGCATCCTGTGGCCCGCTTCGGGTTCCTTGTATCCGCCGTCGGATTCCATATAGTCGTAACGATGCCCGTGCACAGGATAGTCCTTCCTTAAAGGATGCCCCTGCCAGTCATCCGGCATCATGATCCGGGTAAGGTCTGGGTGGTTTCTGAACTGAATGCCAAACAGGTCGAAGACTTCGCGCTCATACCAGTTAGCGCCGGCCCATACCGCTGTGGCTGAATCCAGTGAAGGCGCTTCGCCTCCCACCCGTGTCTTTACGCGGACCCTCTGATTGTTTGCGATGGAGTGCAGGTGATACACCACCTCAAATCGCGGTTCCGCCGGGTAGTGATCCACCGCAGTCACCGTGGAGAGCCGTTCAAATTGGTGAGAATGTTTCAAAAAACGGCAGACATGGACAACCCTGTCGGGAAGTACTTCCAAAGTAAGCTCCCCAAGGGCAATGTGTGCGGCACGTAGCCAGGATGTACTTTCCTGGCGCATGGCGGCAACAACGGGATGAGCGGCGGCAGCCTCGCTGATCATGAGTCCTCGCTAAAGTTGAGTACCAGGCTTGTCGGGGTCAGCCCATTCCAGAGCGCCCTTCTTCCAGATGTAGAAAAAGCCGGTGAGGATGAGCAGGATGAAGACGAGCATGCTGAAAAAGGTAAGAAAACCCAGGTCGCGATACACCACCACCCACGGAAACAGGAAAATCGCTTCAATATCGAAAAGGATGAATAGCATCGCCACCAGGTAAAACTTCACGCTAAATCGCTGGCGGGCGTCACCCGTAGGGTTGATTCCACACTCGTAGGGGGTATCTTTCACCTTGTTACGGAGCCGCTTCCCGAGCACCGCGGATGCACCCACCAAGCCCGTGGCAAGCACCAGGGCAATGGCAATTTGTAGCAACAAAGGGAAATAAAGTTCCAGGTGATTTTCGGGCATAGGCTTCGCTAGCGCTTTCTGGCGTATGCGATCGGAATGTTCTCAGTATACAAGCATGGCGTGAGGGCGCACTTCTGAGTGGATCAGTTCGAGTGGCCAGATTGTTCATCAGGGCTAGAGGGGAGCGCCTGGACGGCCGAAATGAAGTTAGCAGAAAACCTGGTTGCAATCCGCTCCAGGAACCCGTATTCTACGAACGTCTTCACTGGGAGAGGACAGAAGTAACATGGCAGACCGGAAAAAACCGAGCCGCAGTATGGCTCCAGATCCGGGCCAAGCTCTTATATCCGTTGAACATGCGCAGCGGCTTCGTGGCATGTGCAACCACGGATTGATTTCCGAAGAGCAGGCTCAAGAGGTAATCCAGAAGATACAAGCTGGTAACCAGTCCATCGAAGGGGCGATTGAAGAACTACAGGAAAATTGTACCTGTGGCTTATTTCTTCCGTCACGAGCACGACGCATCTTGAACTCGGCGTGCGCCTGCGGACAGTAATCCCACATCGTTAGGCCAGAAACCGTTCATGGCAACAGTGCATTCCTGCGGAGTTGGCAGTGCCGGCTCTTCGAATGGATGCGCTGCGTGCCTTGTGCCTTGCTTTAGGGCTTGTGCCCTGGCCTAATACGAACTGTCCAGGGCCAGGCCCAAGTCTAATATCCTCGTCGGGCATTCTCTCCCTGCGAGTGGTGCGTAACCCCTGCGCCTCCACTTGCCGTTGCTCTCGCAGCACTATCGGGGACATCACTTGCAGATTCCCAAAGGCCGAAGGGCCTTGACTCCACGCTTTCTCTCCCGTACCTTTGTACCAATTACCGGACTAGCCAGTCTTATTTTCCGCTCAGTGCTCAACCTGGCCGCGGGAACCTGGAGATCCGGCTCAGTGCTTCATCGCCCTAAGGAGGCTACTCAATGAATCGTCGAGACTTTCTTGGCTCCAGTGTTTCCGCTGCCACGCTGGTTGGCGGCATTGCCACTCGATCCGCCGCTGCCCAGCAGGTTTCTCAACCTGAAGCCCTTCCGGCGGCAACGGCCTCGGGCTATCGAAAGCATGCGCTGCCCCACAATCCGCGGACGCCGGGCGCGATGCCTGTGCGCAACCTGGGCCTTACCGGCTATCGCGTTGGGCAACTCAGCCTGGGCGGTCAGGCAACCATCGAAATTCCCGGCAAAGAAGACGCATCCGCGGCGATCATCAATCGCGCCATCGATCTTGGCGTCAATTACATCGATTCCGCTGCTTCCTACGGAAGAGGCGCCAGTGAGCAGCACATTGGCATGGTAATGAAGTCGCGGCGAAAGGAAGTGTTTCTCACCAGCAAGAGCCACGATCGTACCTACGATGGGTCGATGCGGCTGATGGAAACCACCCTCCGGCAGATGAACACCGATCACCTTGACCTGTGGCAGATTCACAACCTGCAAACCCAGGAACAACTGGACCAAATCTTCGCGAACAATGGTGCCATCAAGGCGTTGGAAAAGGCGCGTGATGAGGGGATGACCAACTTCCTGGGCGTTACCGGACACTATGAGCCGATGGTCCTTGCTGAAGCCATTCGGCGCTTTCCTTTCGACACCATCCTGATGGCCGTAAACGCGGCGGACCGCCATTATCTGAGCTTTATTGAGCATCTCCTCCCGCTGGCGCTTGAGAAAAAGATGGGAATCATCGGCATGAAGGTGGTTACCCGGAGTCGCATCCTCTCCACCTGGACGCCGCCTCCTGCAGACCAACAGCCCGAGCGTCAGCGAACCGCCAAGCCCGGCACGCTCACCATCCAGGAAGCGCTTGCCTACAACCTCTCGCTGCCAGTAAGCACCAACATCATTGGCGTCGATAATGTGCAGCAAATTGAAGAAAACGTTGCGTTTGCCTCCAGTTTCAACCCCCTGAACGACCAGCAAATGCGGGATCTCGAGAAGAAGACGCTGCCGATTGCCAGGCAGGCTCTGTATTTCCGCCGCTGGGACATCGGGGCTTGATTGGTACGGGTCCCGGCTGGTACGGGGTCTGATTGGTACATCCAGGAAAACGGGGCGCGGTACTCTGGAAAGAACTACCGCGCCCCATGAACGAGTCTCAGTCCAGTTTTCTGTTTCAACCCATCCAGCGCCGATATCGGGTACGCGAACTCAATCGAGAGATCGCGGATCTGCTGTCCGTCGAATTCAGCGACATCTGGGTGGAGGGTGAGATTTCCGACGTCAAGGTTTCCAGGCCGGGGCACCTCTATTTCACGCTGAAGGACCAGGATTCAGTCCTCAACTGCGTCTGTTTTCGAAACGCTGCCCGCCTGCTGCGCTTTCGACCGGAAGAAGGTCTTGCCGTTGCCGCACGAGGACGTGTGGATGTCTATGAGGTGCGCGGGCAATACCAATTCATCGTGGAAGCGTTGGAGTTGCGCGGGCAAGGGGCGTTACAGCTAGCATTTGAGCAACTCAAGAAAAAGCTCGAAGAAGAGGGGTTGTTTCGGCCAGAACGCAAGTGTCCCCTGCCCGGCATGCCCCTGCGCATCGGCATTGTCACTTCGCCGACAGGCGCGGCCCTCCAGGATATGTTGAGCATCCTGCAGCGCCGCTTTCCTGGCCTCCATATCCGCATCTATCCCCCCCTCGTGCAAGGGGAGGCTGCGCCCTCCCAGATTGCCGCCGGACTTCGTTTCTTTTCCGAAAACCCCTGGGCAGATGTGGTAATTGCCGGGCGTGGTGGAGGATCCCTAGAGGACCTTTGGGCGTTCAACTCAGAGGTGGTTGCTCGCGCGATTGCGGCCTCCCTGGTTCCTGTAGTCTCGGCCGTCGGGCATGAAACTGACTTCACCATCGCGGACTTCGTGGCAGACCTGCGCGCCCCAACGCCTTCCGCCGCCGCGGAGTTGGTGGTTCCTGAGAAAGAGAAACTTGCTCGAAATCTCGATAGCATGCGGGCGCATCTGGATCGCGCATTTCGCCTGCAGATTCTCGGGAAGTTGCGTCAGCTACAGTCGCTTGGAACAGATCGCGCTCACGGCCTTATGCAGCGCCGCTTGCATGCGGCAGCTCAAAAACTGGACGAGATGGAATTTCGCATGAGGGATGCGATGCGCAGTCGCTTCCGCATCGCTGTCCGCAGATTTGAGATCGTTCAGCAACAACTGCTGCAGCAGGATCTTCGTGTACGGCTGCTGCGCATCCGTCAGCAGCTCGATGCCAGCACGCTTCGCTTGCTCTCCGCCCAGGAAGAATCATTCCGGCGCCAAAAAGCTCGCCTGGATCTCTTAGAGGCAAGAATTGGAAGCCTCAGCCCGCTGGCCATTCTGGAACGTGGATACGCCCTTGCGCAGCGAGACGATGGCAGCCTGGTGCGTGACGCAGGCTTGCTGGTTGAGGGAGAACCGTTGCGAATTCGTTTTGCTCGTGGCACCGCAATCACCCGTGTAGAGGCAACGCAAGTGCCACCAAATTCAAAGGATTAATGCAGATCAATGGCCTGTCCAGACCGCGTTCCGTGGTGCTGATCATTGGCGGATCCCGATCGGGTTTCGTGCTACGGTGAAAGGTTAGTTGGCAAAACAGATACATCGCATGGAAACGATCAGCGCAGAAAGTACCCCCAACCTGAGCGGCACTCTGCGCCGACGCAAAGCCATTCTTCTGGTACTGCTTTGTACCGTGATTGGCGCGGTTGCCCAGTTGTTACTGAAGGTGGGGTCACGCACGGTTGAGACAGATTCCCTCTGGTCCACCGCTTGGACCATGGCCACCAATCTCCCCTTGATTCTGGGTTTGTCTCTGTATGGGCTCAGCACGGTGCTGTTCATCCATGCGTTGCGGAATGAGCAGCTGAGCCTTCTCTATCCCTTGATTTCGCTTACCTACATCTGGGTAACCATCGTGTCGGTGGCGATGTTAGGGGAGAGTCTTTCGTTCTGGAAAATTGCCGGAGTAATGGTGATTGTCACTGGGGTTGCATTGCTCGGGAAGGACAACAGCCAATAATGTCCGCAACCATGAACGCCATTCTGCTGGTTCTGCTTGCCAGCTTTGTCGGATCCTTCGGTGCTGTGCTGCTGAAGGCAGGCTCGATGAGAGTGACGGGCGGAGCGATCAGCATGATGCTGAACCCGCGCATCATTGCCGGGTGCTGCACGTACGTGCTTAGCTCCGTGTTCTTTATCCTGGCAATTCGCCAGGGGGAGTTGTCCTTCCTCTATCCTATGGTGGCCCTTGGCTACGTATGGACTCTCATTTGGTCGCGCATCGTCTTCGGCGAACCGTTTACACGGAACAAGTTCGCCGGGATTGGACTGATTCTGGTGGGCGTAGCTCTTCTCAATCTAGGGCGCCAGTAACGGCTAGGCACCCGCGGAACTGGCGATTTCCTCGTCAAGTTCGTCCTCGGGAAGGTCGAACTCGTCCACGCTCTTCTTGGGCCGCATCCGCATTCGCTTGGCGATCAATTGAGCTTTCACTTTTTCGAATTTGGCAGTTCCCGGCTCACCACCATTTTCAGCAACTTCCTCGTCCCGGATTTCCTGGCCAATCCAGAGATACTTCTGTAGATAATTGCGCAGACGGTCCTGCACCATTCGCTGCTTGGAATGGACGAAGAGCTGCACGATGTCCTCTGTGTGCGCCCCCCTTAGCAACAGGTAGATCTCCTCGATCCGTACGCCCGGAATCGCCATCAGCCGCTTTTCCAGCTTGTTCGCGCTGGTGGGGATTCTCTGCCACGCCTGTACGTCCTCGGCAGGTAGTTCAAGCTTCTCTGCGAAAGCGGCCCGTTTTTTTGGGGTGAATCCGTCTGCGACCGTATTCAGAAACACGGGCAGGAAGTTGCATTCCCAAACAAAATCAGGCGGCAGATACTCGCGCAGTTTCTCAAATTTTGCCAAGCTGGCCAGCGTAGGCCGGCTTAATCGCTCTTCGAAACCCAAAAGCCCCAGGAAGCCAAGCTGTTCCAATTTGCTCATGATCACGGAGCAGTGCGGATCGTTGGCGATGTGGCGCAACTCGCCTCTCAACTTATGGGGCGGAATCATCTTTTCCACATTGGAAAGGCGCGCATTCTCAAACTGACGGCTGGTTTTCTCGGAGATGGCGAATCCCAAACGGATCTCGTAGCGAATCAGCCGCAGCATGCGTATGGGATCGTCGTAGAGGCTGTAGTTGTAGGTGGTGGAGAGTTCGCGGCGTTCCAAGTCGGCTACGCCGTTGGCTGGGTCGATCAGCAGCCCCAAAGACGCGGGATTCAGTGAGAGCGCGATAGCATTGATGGTGAAATCGCGCCCCATCAGATCGTCATGGATGGTCGCCGCGGCTACCTTAGGAGTCCCTCCAGCCTTCGTGTACGTCTCTCTTCGCGCCATCGAGATCCGCACGGAAACATCTCCGGGGAAGCGAAGATGGGCGACATGGCGATTCTCGTCGTAACCTACCAGGGCTGCGCCCGCGATATCGGTAAGCTTCTTGGCCAGCTTTAGCGTCTTGCCCTCTAGCGTGAAGTCGAGATTCCGAATGGGGAAGCCACCCAGCATGTCTCGCATAGCACCGCCCGTCAGGTAGATGTTGAAGCCCGCATCAATCGCGGTCTGCTGCACCAGGCTCAACGCGCGATTCTGCGCGGGGCTGAGGTGGCTCTCGAGCATAAACATGTAATCGCCCATACGAACTTTCCTTCTCTCCCCTGCCAGTCTCGAACCAGTCCTGCCAGTTTCGAATTAGCTTCCGGCTTGCTCCAGCCGGTCCAGCGCGAACTCCAGCGCACTGAAGCGGCGTGCTCATCTTCGCGGATGATACTGGTCAATCGTCCTTCGCAACTGCTCTTTCATCACATGCGTGTAGATTTGTGTGGTGGAAATGTCGGCATGTCCCAGAATGCTTTGCACGCTGCGCAGATCAGCGCCACCCTCCAGCAGGTGCGTTGCACAACTATGTCGCAGGACGTGAGGGGTTAAGCCCGCAAAAATTCCAGCGCGTTTTCCGTAGTTCACCAACAACTTCCAGAAGCCTTGCCTGGTGAAAGGTCCTCCCCGGGAAGTCACGAACAAGAACTTCGAACTCCGTCCCCTTAATAGCGCCGGTCGTGATTCCTGCAAATACCGCTGAATCCAAAGCAGTGCCATCGCCCCGATGGGTGTCACTCGTTGGCGATTGCCCTTTCCGGTTACCGTAACCAGACCCAAATTAAGGTCAACGGACAGAATCTCGAGCCCGCATAACTCACTCACCCGCAAACCCGTGGCGTACAGCGTCTCCATCATCGCCCGGTCGCGCAGTCCCTGGCTGGTAGAAGCGTCCGGCGTTTCCAGGAGCCTCGCCAAATCCTCCCGGCTCAGCAGTTTCGGTAACGACTGCCAGGGGCGTGGATTCGGCAACAGTGCCATGGGGTCGCGCTCTATCCGCCCTTCCCTTACCTGGTGGAGGAAAAAGTTCCTCAAGGTTGTCAGATGCCTTGCGATCGTCCGGCTGGAAAGCCCGGATTGGTAGAGGCGATCCACATAGCGCCGGACCGTGTCAGGATTGCACCAGTTGTTCGGGTGGCCCAAGGTGTCTGGATCACCAAGTGCAGTTCCTGTGTCAGTTTCCCCCGTGTAAGTTGCCTCAACTTGGGGCCTCGTACCATGCGGAACTGGTCCACCTGCTTGCTGATGGGAGCCACTCTCAACCTCTCCCAAAAACTCCACGTATCGGTTCAAATCCAGGGAATACGATGCGATGGTGTTTGGGGACAGTCCCTTATCTATCCTGCAATAAGCAAGATAGGCGCGAATCAGCGCGACCGTCAGCCCGGGTTCGCCCATTCCACTCATGATACAATATGGGACAAATTGTTCGATATGTCCATTCACTAGGAACGCCCGCATTGCAGAGTTCCACCGCCAAGAAAGTTATCGTTCATCGCTACGAGCGTGAGCCGGTTCTTGGCTTTGTACACCCGTCCAGCTATCTTCAGTCGGATTTTGTAGAAATTCTTCTCGCGAATGGCGTTCTGCAAAGAATACCTTACACAGAAATCAAGCAAGTTTCGTTTGTGAAGGACTTCGAGCTAGGGAAGGGGCAAGCGGAGCAGCGCGTGTTTCAATCCCGGCCCAAGCTGGAAGGACTGTGGGTGCGCATCGACTTTCGGGATGGCGACTTCCAGGAAGGTGTGCTTCCAAACAATCTGGCGGTTTCCGAGTCAACCGGGTTTACCGTCACTCCTCCCAATGCTTCCGGAAACACCCAGCGCATTTTCGTGCCGCGCTCCGCATTGAACTCACTCACGGTGCTTGCTGTGATGGGATTGCGGGCAACCAGGAAACCCCGGGAAAGAGTCGCCGCCGGACAGCCTAGCCTGTTTGGAGAAGAATAACCCATCCGCGATTGCTGCTCTCTCTCGAACCTGGCCTCGGGCTTGTGTTCATGCCTGGACATCTGGCTCAACCGTCTGCCTTTAGTTCATTTGGGAGCGCATTGTCCGGGCCAGTTCCAATTGGCGCGATATCTCATCCTTCAATTCGCTATCTGGCATTAGTTTCAGAAAGTGGAGGAGGTCGCGTTCCGCGCTGGCATAGAGATGCAGGTTCATCTTTGCCATTGCTCTGGTGAAGTACTCCTCCACGTTGCCAGGGTTCGCCAACAGAAGTAAGTCAAGAACTTGCAGCAGCTTACGGTTTGCCTTTCGGTTGATGTAAATGCCGCGCAGGTTGTTCAGCATGCGGATGAGGATCGTTCGGGGGTCTACCGGCAGGAGTACTTCCGGCCGCGAGGAGTAGTCGATCCCGGTCATTTCCATACCCATTGCGTAGCAATCTGCCTCATTCAGCAGGCGTCCCCTGTTGAACACGTCCACAAACCCCGAAAAGTCGCCGTCTTCCACGCGGACAAGGAAGTGTCCGGGAAATCCAATGCCAAGTACCGTGCGTCCAAGCCGGCGGGCGAGTTCCATGTAGAGAACAGAAAGCGTGATGGGAATGCCCGTTCTCCGGTCCATTACTTCGTTCAGAAAGCTATTGGTGGGGTTGAAATAGTCTTCCTTATTCCCATGAAATCCAAGATGGTCGAAGAAAAAACCGTTGAACTCTCGAACGAACGAGTAGCCATGCAACCCGTCGACTGGTCCTTTGCGAATCTCCGATGCCCAGCGGTCCAGCTGCAGCAGATACGGGGAGACCTGGAACTCTGCTTCTTCCAGGAAGGCTAGTTCGAAAGCTGCGCGGTCGAGCGAATCAACGGCGCCCGAGTGCTGCAGAATGTAGCGGAGAGTTTCCACGGAAGTGCCTGTCTCCAGCGCAAAAGGGAGGCGCATCGTTTCGATGCCCTCTCCCGTTATACCCCGTTCTCGCATGTGGCCGGGTTTCCCCGGTGGTGCAGCGGCGGTACCTACGGAAGACAAAGGCGCTTCGCCGGAATGGCGTACTCTGGGGAAGAGGCTCCGGGCGGTCCAGATCGTGCGCATTCTTTATCTTTCTCCACGGCAATGCTGGCCAACTCATAGCGGGGCCAAGCTCCGCGACTTCCACCTGTTGCGTGCGCTTGCCTCGCGGGCGACAGTCGATTGCCTCTACTTTGCCGATGAGAGCGCAGCGCCCATTCCCCCGGAGCAGGTTCCCGGCTGCCGCTCGCTGCACGCCATCTCTCGCCCCTCCATGTATCAGTTCAAGCATGTGTGGCAGGGGTTGGTGGGAAGATGGCCCATTTCCGTTGTGAATTACACAGATTCCCGCATGACGGATGCCGCACTGGGTCTGGCACAGGGGAACGCCGCCGGACAATCGGAGCCCACTGCTCCTTACGATTACCTGCACCTGGATGCCATTCACATGGCGCAGTACCCGGAACTGCTCGCCGCACACGGTTTCCCGCTTCGAACGGTCTATGACTGGCACAACATTGAAAGCGAGGCGATGGCTCGTTTCGGGCAAACCGTGGGTTCCCTGCCGAAACGGATATACGCCGGAGTCACGGCGCGCAAACTGGACCAACTGGAGCGCCGGATCTTGCGAGAAGCGTTTGGCCACATCGTTTGCAGTGAACGCGAGCGTCAACAGCTGCTAGCCATAGAGCCCACAGCCCGGGTGGAGGTGGTGGAAAACGGTGTGGACTGCACCGCGTTCTCAGAAAACCTCGCGGACACCTCGGCTAGCGCCGATGCCGGCGCCCCTGGCTTTGTCTTCGTTGGCTCCATGGATTACTTTCCGAACATCGACGCCGTCACCAGCTTTGCGGAGCGAGTTTGGCCAAGTGTGCGCAAGAGCCTGCCCGGTGCCGAATGGAAAATCGTGGGTGCTCGTCCTGTACAAGCCGTGAAAGCTCTCGATGGCAAGGATGGCATCACGGTTACCGGCACGGTTCCTGACGTAAGGCCCTACTATCAGCAAGCGCTGGCTTCGCTGGTGCCTTTGCGCACCGGTGGCGGGACCAGGCTGAAGATCCTCGAATCAATGGCTGCCGGGGTGCCCGTAGTCTCCAGCAGCCTGGGTGCGGAAGGTCTGCAGGTGGAAAACGGACAAAACATCCTGATTGCTGAACCGGACGATGTAGACGCCTGGCGGAAGCAATTGCAGCACTTGTGCCAGAGCCGGGAAAGTCATAAGTCCCTTGCCGCCAACGGGCTGCGCCTGGTGCGTGAAGTGTATGACTGGCCCATCCTCGGCGCCAAACTGGCCGAGGTCTATCAGCGCTGGCTGCAGAGTTCCGGTTAGCTGCTAGCGGAGCGTTTCCGCCATCTTTGCAGTGAGTTCGGCTTGCGCCATCATGGCTGTCATCAGATCCATGGACCCGCATTGGGGGAATTCGATTTCGCGACGCAGGAAGTTGTGCTGTGTCTCTCGCGCATAGGTGATGGTCGCATCGCGCACTTCACGAAAGTTGCGTTCCAGGTCCGCTTTCGTTGCGGATGACTTCCCGCTACCTTTCCAGGCCGTGTCAGGATACTTTTCCAGGCACGCGGCAATCTTCGTGCGCATGGTGGCGGCGAACTCCTCATTCCGTTGCTGCCGTTCCTCGCGCGAGAGTCCTTCCTGTTCCAGAGGGTGTGGATCCGCTCCGGCTACAGAATTCTGCATTGCAGCCTGCAGTGCGCGCTCCAGCGCAACCAGTGCCTCCACCTTGGTCGCGGCGGACGGCGCATCGGCAGGCCCTGCTGCGCCGAAAGCATCCGCGCTAACCGCAGCCATGGCGTCCGTCAACAACTTGCGTGATCCATGCAACTCGCTCATTACACGATCTCGTTGGCCCTTAGCGGGAGGTGGTTCCGGCTGAGGAGCTTCGGTAGTGGCGCAACCGGCAGAAAATAGTGCGAGTCCCGCAATCGCCAAAGTGGACAAGCCTAGTAGAGCAATCTTCATGTAAGTTTCCCGACCCTTACTGTACCAACTCCACCTTTGTCGATTCATCTACGTTCGCCGGATCAACAGCAGAACGAAGATCCATCTGCCGCGTCGAAGTTTGGACGGCTTCTTTCCGTGCGTCCATCCGGCCCGTCTCAGCGCAAGATTGCTTTGGTACAGCGCTTCTTCAGTAGAGATCGCTCGGTACACCTGTTCGGTGCGGCCTGTTCGGTACACCTGTTCGCTACAATGGTGAGGTCCTTCCGGCTTCGTTCAACCATTTCGCCGCACTGCAGGGCACACTGGAAACAACACGGATTTATGAAACGCGTCACGATCCTGGGCAGCACCGGGTCCATCGGCACTAGCACGTTGGATATCGTTGCGCGCAATCCCCAAAAGTATGTCGTCCATGCGCTGGTTGCTGGACGCAACAGTAAGTTGCTGGCCGAGCAGACGGTGCAGTTCAAGCCGCAAGTGGTGGTGGTTTCGTCAGAGTCTGTGCGCGAAGATTTGCGGGCGGAACTCGCAGCGCTTGGCCTTGCTACCTCGCTGATGCCTGACATGGAAGTCGGCCGGATTGCCCAGGAACAAGCCGCCTCCGCACCAGAAACGGACATCTTGATTTCCGCCATTGTGGGAGTGGCTGGCTTGCCTGCTACCTATGCGGCGATTTGCGCTGGTAAGCGCGTTGGCTTGGCCAATAAGGAAACGCTGGTGGCCGGTGGGCAACTGGTGATGCGCGCGGTGGAGGAGCACCAGTGCGAACTCATACCCGTCGACAGTGAGCATAACGGCGCACATCAGTGTTTTCGCGCCGGGGATGCAAGAGACGTGCGTAAGCTTATTCTTACTGCATCCGGGGGGCCCTTTCGCAATACCCCCGCGGATGCACTTTCCGCTGTAACGCCCGCCCAAGCCCTGAATCACCCCACCTGGAAGATGGGTCCTCGCATCACCATCGACTCTGCCACCCTGATGAACAAGGGCTTTGAAGTGATTGAGGCCTGCTGGCTTTTCCGCTTACCCACTTCAAAGGTAGACGTGGTGGTGCATCCTCAATCCTCGGTACATGCCATGGTTGAGTATTCTGACGGCAGCGTGATTGCGCAAATCTGCGCCACAGACATGCGCATGCCCATCCAATACGCTATGACGTGGCCGGAGCGGGAAGAGGCCCCGGTGCCGCGAATTGACTGGTCACAGCCCAGGCAATGGGACTTTGGACCTCCCGATCTGGATCGTTTTCCGCTTCTTCGGATCGCCTATGAAGCGCAAGATGCTGGCGGCGCGTCTACTTGTGCATTGAACGCTGCGGATGAAATTGCGGTGGAGGCTTTCCTCGAAGGGTCCATATCCTTCCCCGAGATCGCTTCCGTGGTTGAGGAAACGCTGCAGCGGGTGCCAGCGCAGACGCTCGATAGCGTGGACGCGGTACTTGCCGCGGATGAATCTGCTCGCGCAGTGGCGCGGGCTTTGGTGCGGAAGCGCAGTTCACATGCAGTGCGCTCTTCCGGGACAGAGGGCAAACAGGCCGGCTTCATTGCCTGAATATCGTCATCCATGAGGATGGTCCAGGCGTCACTCGAAAGGGAAGAGGCCCGGGAGACCGGGTAAAGAAGGTAAGAATTCGCTATGGAAGCATTTGAAAGTTTCTGGTGGCTGCTGGTTCTGCTTGGGGTGATGATCATCATCCACGAACTCGGCCACTATTGGGCCGCGGTCCTCTGTGACGTGAAGGTGGATGTCTTCAGTGTCGGCTTTGGGCCGCGCCTGTTTGGTTTCCGCCGTGGAGAAACTGACTTCCGGTTCTCGGCGATCCTGTTTGGCGGCTACGTCAAGATGGCGGGAGAGCAGCCTGGTGAGAGTGACACCGCGGACCCTCGCGCGTTCTCAAACAAACCCCGCTGGCAACGCCTGATTATCGTGCTTGCAGGGCCTGCAATGAATGTTTTGCTCGCGGTTGCCCTGCTCACGGGCCTGTACATGGTTCGCTACTACAAGCCCACAGATTCTTACATGCAGGCAATCGTCGGCTACGTAGAGGATGGTTCTCCTGCTGCGCAAGCAGGGATTGTGAAGGGCGACCGGGTAATCGAGATTGATGGTCGCAAGAACCCGTCCTGGGACGACCTGAAGGAAGCGGAAGGTTTCAACGCGAATAGCCCGATCGCAGTAGTGCTGCAGCGCGGCACGCAGACCGTGAACACGACGTTGACTCCTGGCTTTGATGACGAAATTGGGATGGGTTCTGCCGGCTGGCGTGAGGATAACGATGTTGAAGTGGGCCAGGTGCGGCCTGGTTCTCCCGCCGAGCAAGCCGGTCTGATGGGCGGCGATGTCCTGGTCTCCGCCAACGGCGTGCCGATTCGGTCCAGTTACGGGCTGCCCAAGCTGGTTGAACAGAACAAGGGCGCTCCTATCGAACTGGTGTATCAGAGAGAAGGCGAACCACGCACGGTGGTGGTGGCGCCTCGTCAGGAAGAGGTGGACGGCAAGACGCGCTGGTTGATGGGGGTAACGATCTCTCCAAAGCGTGAGCGTACCAGCCTCAGCTTTGTTCCCGCTCTACAGCTTTCCCTGGAGACGAATGCCCGGTATGCCACCATGATTCTTCGGTTCTTCAAGGGGCTGGTGGAGCGCCGCATGTCCACAAAGTCTCTTGAAGGGCCCATTGGCATTGCCCGCATGTCTCGCAGTGCTGCCAGGCAGGGCGCTTTTGAGTTCTTCCTTCTAATGGCCATGGTGAGCCTCAATCTTGCGGTGGTGAATATGCTTCCCATCCCTGTGCTTGATGGGGGGATGGTGCTCCTGCTGTTAGTGGAAATGACCGTCCGGCGAGACCTCAGCATCCAGATTAAGGAGATGATGTTCCGCGTGGGCTTTGTCTTCCTGCTGGCCGTGATGGCCTTTGTGCTCTACAACGACATTGCCAAGCAGGTCTCTGGTGGTTAGGCGAGCCTGGAATCCCCCCGCCATCTCGGGAGTTTACATGTGTCAATGAAACCTCGGCGACGTCCCCAGGGTCCGCGTACATAATGACGAAACTCTTCCTCAAACCACAGTCTGCCCGGATGGCGTTTGTTGTGCTGGCGGTGTCGTTCGTTTTTTCCGCGGTGGCTCAGCCCAGGTTGCTGGAGGCCGGCTTCAAGGTAGGAGCCCCGCTCAATGAACTCGTGGATGCGCAGGAGGATCGTACCATTCCTATGTCGGTGGGCTTGATGGCGGTGGTGAATCTCCCGCTGGGCTTTGCCGTGGAAGGCAATGCCCTGTATAAGCGCCTTGGTTTCCGAGTGGACTCAAGCAGTCTTGTTGGTGGCCACCCGGTGGATAGCCGCTTCAATTCCTGGGAGTTCCCGATTCTGCTGCGCTCCTATCCACTGGGGCGCAACCCCTTGTTTCAGCCGTTTCTGTCAGCTGGCTTAAATATCCGTGCTACCTCCGGTGAGTTTTTGGGCTTGGGCCATAACCGGCAAACCAGTTCCGGATTGGTGCTTGCTGCGGGCGTCCGCAACGGCCCGGGCCGCATCAAGGTGGCGCCAGAGATTCGATACACTCGCTGGGCGGACCGGCCACCCCTTCTTGCGGGTCCGGAGGGCACTGCCGCTCGGCTAAATGCCAATCAACTCGAGGTGATGCTGGGTCTCACGTTTTAGCCGTTGACCCTTCCATCCGATTTCCTGCGAGAGGCCTCATGCCACGGGCACTGGCCACGATATACTGAAAGTTTGCACTCCCGCTGGAGAAACTTCCATGTTTGACCTTTTTCGAAGCCGCGCCAAGGCCGTCCGCATCATGCTGGGCGCCATCTTGACTGTCGTTGCCGCCGCCATGGTAATCACGCTGATTCCAGGCTTTGGTGGGGCGGAATTCGGCGCAAGCGCGCAGAACCTGGCCGAGGTTGCCGGTGATCCCATCACCGTCACACAACTGCGCACCACAATCAGCCAGTTGGCCCGTGGCACGGATATGACCCCGGACCGCATGTCTGCCATGTTGCCCGTTGCCTTCCGTAATCTGGTGCAGGACCGGGCTCTGCTTTACGAAGCGGACCGTCTGGGCTTTTCCGTCAGTGACGATGATCTGGTGGAAGCCGTTCGCAGCATCCCTGCCTTCACTCGTAATGGGCAGTTTGTGGGCGCGGATGAATACCGCATGCTGCTGGAGCAGAATGGCACGAATCCGGCCCAGTTTGAGCAGGATCTGCGGCGGGAACTTATCCGCGGGCGCCTGAGTGCGATGATCTCGCGCACGGTTGTGGTGAGTGAGAAAGAAGTGGATGACGTGCTTAAGGAGCGAAACGAGAAGGTTAGTCTGCAGTACCTTTACGTCGATCCACAGAGTCTGGAGGCGCAGATCACGCCCACCAGTGAAGAGATTGACCTCTTTTACTCGCGCGCTGAGAACAAGGTGCGGATGCCGGAACTCCGTGACTTTGATGTCGTCCGGATCTCCATGGAGCGCGCTCAGGAAGCATCGCCTGTGTCGATGTCTGAGATTAAGGCTTTTTACGATTCCAATATCGAACGGTGGCGTCTGGACGAGCAGGCAAAGCTGCGTCACATTCTGCTCTCTACCGAGGGCAAGAGCGCCGAACAGAAGACTGCTCTCCGTGCGGAAGCGGAAGAGATGCTGAAGCAATTGCGGGGCGGGGCCGACTTCGCGAAGATGGCCACTGAAAAGTCGAGTGATGAGGTTAGCGCAAGAGCGGGTGGCGACTTGGGCTGGATTTTCCGTGGGCAAACCGAACCCGCGTTTGAGACTGCTGCCTTCAATCTGAAGCCTGGGTCCATCAGCGATATCGTTGAGACCTC
>CAZUAX010000013.1:48544-51266 GCA_964618435.1 uncultured Solibacteraceae bacterium | reverse complement strand
TCTGGTTTCACCAGCTTGATGGCAGAGCATCGGGAAAGCAGGCGGTGCTCTGCACGCCAGACTTCGCCCATCCCACCCTTGCCAATCAGGTTGGTGAGTTTATAGCTGCCAATTTGTCGCGCAGACTCAAGACGGCGCCCCAATGCGTAAAAGTTCGTGGAGAGCAGGGCCGTGATCAGGGCAGTGATGTAGACCGGCAAAAAGCGCATCGCCCAGCCCGGCGCGCTGAGGCTTTCCACCATCCCCATGCGCAGATAGATGGCATAAACCATGGGCGCCATGGTAGCGGTGATGAGGGAGATCGGAAAGGCAACCCTCGCCTTTGCGGGAATACTGAAACCGAAAATGACGATCCACGGCAGCAGCATGTCATAGGCGGTATCCATATTGGCGGTGACGTAAATGTCATCGCATACCCGCAGCACCTGGAGCGAGAAGGCGCCAAGATACTGGTAAAGAATCCCCGCACGAAGAACGAAGAAGGATGGAACACGATCTGAGTTCGCCAGTAGCGCTAAGGCAGCGCCACCCAGGATAAGGACAAGCAGCGAACCGTAGATCGCCAGTGCGGCGTTTTCATCGGGAGGGCCACCCGGCCTGGCGATTCTGCCGATGGAGAAGAAGATAATCGACGCGACGATAGATACATAGCCAATCCAGCGCAAACGTACGCGAGCTTCGCGCACCATACCCGGTGTGAGATTGAAGCAGGCAGTAATCGAAGCAGGCGTTTCGTTTGCTTCGATCTCCACGCGCGGAACGGAACTCGACGAGTTCACGGTGGCCATATCATCTACCAGTCTAACGGTTCCAGGACTGGAAAATCCGATCCCTTGTGGAACGAAGTAAAGAGCCATCCAGCAATATTTTCCGCAGGGTTGCTGGAAAACAGGCGCACCCCGTCCACGCTTCTGCTAGGATGCGCGTATGGGATCTCTCGCTTTTCTGGAAACGGGCTTTGGCTCGTGCCGAATGGGGCTGCTGCGACTAGTTCTGTCCTGCAGCCTGCTACCCGTACTGGCGCTACCCGCAGAATGGTGTTCTGTGGAAAGTGCCCGGTTCCACCCCTTAACCACGGAAGAACGCACGGCAGGATGGGTTTCGCTGTTTGACGGCAGCAATGTCAGTGCGTGGCGCTCTTTTCACACCGACATGTTCCCTACGGGCGGATGGCGGATGGAAAAGGGCACGTTGATGCACCGGGAAGGCGATGGACGCGGAGGACGCGATGGTGGCGACTTACTGACGCGTGAGACGTACTCGAATTTCGAGTTTGCCGCAGACTGGTGTCTGCAGCCTGGCGGCAACAGCGGAATCAAGTACCTGGTGGTGGAATCCCATACCCCGGCCACTGCACGCGGCGCGTTCGGCCTGGAGTACCAACTGATTGATGATGTTGCACACGCGGATGCCAAGCAGGATAACCGCAAGACCGCCGGAGTGTATGACGTAGCCGCCCCTGGACCCAAGAAATTGAACGCGGCGGGCCAGTGGAACCACTTGAAGGTAGTGGTGCGCGAGGGTGCAGTGGAGCAGTGGCTGAATGGCGAAAAAGTGCTGGATTTCCGTCTGGACTCGGAGCAGTTTCGGGACTGGGTGGCCGCCAGCAAGTACAAGGGAGACGCGCGGTACGGCGCTTCCCGTAGTGGCCACATTGTGCTGCAGGAGCATGGGAGCGGTGTCGCCTTCCGGAATGTGAAAGTGCGGCGACTGCCTTAGGCAACCGAGGCTGAGGAACGACGATGAAAACCTGGCTCTCCCGCCGAAGCCTGCTAGCGGGCAGTGCAGGAAGTGTGCTGGCAGCGGCAGCATTCGCCGCCGGTTGTCGCCGACAGGCTGTCCCCTTTCCTGGTTTCGCACTGGTAGTGCTGGCCGGAAGCCGCAGTGTTTCTCTTGTAGATTTGGCGGCTTTCGCGCTAGCGGGGAAAATCGATTTCCCCGAGGTAGTGACGCAACTGCTGTATCACCCGCAGAGCGGGAAGCTCTATTCCCTGAGCGCCGAAGCAGGGCTGCTCTGCGAGTTTCAATGGCCCAATCACTTGCCCGCTCTGGCGACCTCACGGTCCGGCAAGGCCATACTATCCCGCCCACTTACCCCCATTCGTACGCTCAAACTGGGAATCAGCGCGCGGGAGATGCAACTGGACCCCAATGAGGCGGTGCTCTGGGTGTCCCTGACGGACCCAGCATCCCTCGTCTCCATTTCCCTGGACGGTTTCCAGGTGGGCAGCCGAATTGCTTTACCGGGAACGCCGCACTCGTTCGACGTGAGCCCCTACCGGCCCCACCTGGCAGCATCGCTTGACGAAGGCGGTATCGCCATGATTCCGGACAAGGGGACAGGCACCGTAGTGCGGGTGCGGACATCAGAGACCTTTCGACCACTCCGTTTCCGTTCTGACGGAAGACAGGTGATCGCCGCCAACCATTCCGGCCTCAGCCTAAGCTTTTTTCGAGCAGAAGATTGCCAACCAGTAGTGGATCTGCCGGTTGCCATGGAGGTTCGGCATCTCTGCTTCAAGCCGGACGGGGGCCAATTGTTCGTGACGGATGGAGAGCGCGACGGAGTGACCATCGTTTACCCATACACCACGGAAGTGGATCGGGCAGTTCTGGCGGGAAAAAGCCCTGGGGCCATGTACGCGAGTGATGAGCTGCCGTACCTGCTGGTTGCCAATCGTTTGTCGTCGGATATCACCATTCTGGACATGGCAACCGGAAA
>CAZUAX010000013.1:43854-48444 GCA_964618435.1 uncultured Solibacteraceae bacterium | reverse complement strand
TAAGCGCGTACAGGCTTCATCGCCGCCGCGTCCCAGCGCATATAGCGCCGCTGGCGGAAACTCATGGTTCCCAACTCACAGGCCACCACGGCACGCAAGCCGAGATCCGAATCGCAATTCAAGGTGCCGCCCTTGCGGATCACTGACATCAGATTGCGGTGATGCAGCACTACGTCCTCACGGCCCTCACGCACATACTTGATGGGCTCCATGGTTTTCTCCAGGTGCCGCTCCGGAGTGATTTCGAAGCCTTCGCGGGTGAAGGTAAGGGTTGCCTTGGTGCCACGAATCATGTGGCGGATGGGTGCCCCGTTGGCCATGGAGGATACCAGGCAGATGGTGGGTCCGCTGGGGTAATCCAGCATGATGTTGAACGTATCTGGAATCTCGGCCTTGCTGTCCTTAAAGTGGAACTTTCCACCTACGCCGACGGCATACTGCGGGAAACCAAGATTCAGCGCCTTGATGAGGCGGGTTACGCGATGGACGAACAGGTCGCTTGAGATGCCGCTGGAGTAATCCCAGTAGCGCCGCCAACGGAAGAAGCGGTCGGGGTCCCAAGGGCGCTTGGGCGCGCTGCCCAGCCAGGTGTTCCAGTCGATGTTGACGCCCGGCTTGGCATCTTCGTCAATTTCGTACGCCCAGAAGTCACCCTCTTCTGAGTAGTTCCGCGAATAATCAATCTGTGCCATCACAATGTCGCCAAGAGTACCGTCTTCGACGTACTTATTGGCGGTGATGTAGGACATATCGGAAGTGCCCTGCACACCCACCTGCAGCTTCACATCGCTGTTCTTAAGGGCCGCCACGAGGCGCTTGCCCTCGTCGCTGGTCTTGGTCATGGGTTTTTCCAGGTAAATGTGCTTCTTTGCCCGGATGGCGTCCATGGCCACGTTGAAGTGCTGATGCTCAGGGGTGCCGATCAATACGTAATCGACGTTCGAATCGTTCAGCAGATCCTGGTGGCGCTGGTAGACCTTGGTGACACCGGTGATGTCTTTGGCTTGGTCGCGCCGTTTGTCGTACAGGTCGCAGACGGCTGTGAATTCAAAGTTGTCCTGCTCTCGGACGCGCACCATGCTGCGCATGTGACCTTGCGCCATACCGCCGCAGCCAATCACACCCACCCGAATCTTGTCGTTAGCGCCAATCACGGCAGCGTAGCTGCGCGCAGTCCAGGCGGTACCCGCTGCGGCAGAGATGAAAGATCTTCGCGAAACACTCATAACTTCATTGTAACGGCAGCCGTGCGCGGATAGGAGATGCGCATCTGAAAGCGTCGGGCTACGATATCCATTAGCAACAAGGGGGTAGGCGGCATGCTGCGAAGACGAGAATGGCTAGGGCTGGCAACCGGAGGTGTCGCGGTGGTAGCAGGATTATGGGCGCAGGAACCAGGCGCACAGAATGCGAATCCTGCGCTGGTTCCCATAAAGGATCGTCCTGGTTTGCCGCGCGTGCTGTTGATTGGCGATTCCATTTCCATTGGCTATACGCTGCCGGTGCGGGAAATGCTTAAGGACGTCGCAAACGTCCATCGTATCCCTACCAATGGGGGACCAACACCCAAAGGGATTGAATCCATCGACGCCTGGCTGGGAAAGGAGAAGTGGGACGTGGTCCATTTCAACTGGGGGTTGCACGATCTGAAATACATGTTTGACGACCGCCCACAGGTGGACATCGGCCAGTATGAGCGCAACCTGTTCCGGCTGGCTGGCCGCTTAAAGCAGACTGGAGCCAAACTCATTTGGGCAACCACCACGCCGGTACCGAACGAGCGCGTCCAGCCTAAGCGCGTCCCCGGAGATGTAGCGCGCTACAACGATGCGGCGGGCCGCGTGATGGCTAAGCATGGAATTGCCATCAATGACCTTTATCATTTCGCCAACCCGAAACTGGCCAGGATCCAACAGGAGGACAACGTCCACTTCCACGCGGAGGGTTCGCGACTATTGGGCGAGCAGGTAGCTGCCGCCATTCGCGCAGCGCTCAACAAATAGGTGCGGAACAGATATCCACCACCCGAGTGCGGTGATCACGGTTGTCATTCCGCCGCAGTGCGCGGATGCAGCCGGTTCCAGGCTCGCGGTATAAACAGGGTGTGCGTATTCTGATTACCCCTGCCCTCGTCCTGGCCTGCCTCTTCACCTATACGGCCTCTGCTCAGCACTATGCCACCCCTGCTGGCGAACGGACCGCCGTGAAACGACTAGGGGCGGAGAGTATTTTGCCGGGTGGGCGGATCATTACCCCGTTGGGACGCCAGTACTCCACCGGCGCGGGTCCCTTCGGCATTGCGATCAGCCCCAACGGACGCCGCGTGGCGACGGCCGATGGAGGCAAAGATCGCTACTCCATCACCGTCCTTAATCAGGCAGGCAACACCATGCGCCGCAGCCGGTTTGATGCGCCGCGAAGTCGCACGCCAGAGGGCGAGAAAAACGACTGGCGCAGCGTCTTCCTGGGTATCGCTTTCGAGAGCAACGGGAGACTGTATGTGTCCGAAGGCAACTCAGGACGGGTACGCTTGGTGCGCGCCGGCAATGGCAGTAAGATTCGCACCTACGATTTGAACCAAGGCGGATTTCGCGATAGCTACTCCGCTGGCCTGGCGCTCGACTCCCAGCGAAAGCGGCTGTACGTAGTGGACCAAGCCAATTTTCGACTGGCAGTCTTCGACACGCGCAATGGCCGAGTAGTCCAGTCCGTGCCCGTGGGACGATTGCCTATGCAGATCACCCTGTCGCCGGACAGGCAATTCGCCTACGTCACCAACCAGGGCATGTTCCGCTACAGTCCCGTTCCGGGCGCTGACCCTCGTCGCGCCAAGGAAACCGGGCTACCCTTCCCTGCCTTTGGCTTCCCTTCAAAAGAATCAAGTGAAGGAGTCACCCGCCAGACCGAGCAGGGGGATGTCCAGGTTCCCGGACTGGGAGATCCAAATGTGCCGGAGTCGAACTCCGTCACCATCATCAATCTCACGAATCCCGATGAGGCGCGGGCGGAAAAGATGATCCGTACAGGCCTTCCGTTTGGCGGAAAAACCAAGGGCGGCAGCAGCCCATCCGGAATTCTTGCCACCGAACAGTTCGTCTTCGTCTCGAACGGCCACAACGACACCGTCACAATCATCGACCGCAAGACCAATGAGGTAGCTGGCGAAATTGCCCTGCGCATTCCAGGCCTTGAAGGGCTGCGCGGCGTGATGCCCATCGGCATGGCAATGGATCCGTCAAGCGGGTTGTTGTATGTGGCGGAGGCAGGCATCAATGCCGTGGCGGTGATTGACCCATCATCCCGCGAAGTGCTTGGCCACCTTCCTGTGGGCTGGTTTCCCACCTCACTGGAAATCCGCAATGGAGTAATGTATGTTGCCAATGCCAAGGGGCACGGCACTGGACCAAATGCATCCCGGGAAGCCCCGCTCGCTCGCAGCTTCCAGGCCGATATGCGGCATGGCACCGTTTCCATCCTGCGCGTGCCGGCACGCGACACGCTGAAGGAACACACGCAACAGGTGCTGGCTAATAATGGATTTCTGCCGCAGGAAGACCCCGCCAGTGCAATTCCCGAAGAGCTGAAATACGTGGTGATGATTATCAAGGAGAACCGCACCTATGACGAGGTGTTTGGCGATATCACCCAGGCTTCGAACGGCTCAGTGAACGGGGCTCCCGGCTTGGCACGTTTTGGCAAAGTGGGCTTCGCCGAGCCCGAACGCACCGGTTTGGTGACGCGGGGGGAGATTCGCGACATCAACATCACCCCCAACCATCACTCCCTGGCCGAACGTTTTGCGTTCAGTGACAATTTTTACTGTGATTCCGAGGTGAGTGTGGATGGTCACCACTGGGCAGTAGGCAGCTATCCGAACGCATTCACAGAGAGCACCCTGATGGCTTCGTACGGTGGACAGAAAGACTTCCGGATGCCGACGACGGCTCCGGGGCGCCTGATCTACCCACAGAGCAATTCCAGCCTGCACCCTGAAGAGCAACTGGAAGCAGGCGCGCTGTGGCACCACCTGGAAGAGCATGGGATTCCCTTCCGCAACTTTGGCGAGGGCTTCGAACTGGCAGGCGTGGACGAAGGCGAGGGGCTGAAACCTACCGGTGCGCGCTTCGTTACCAATGTACCCATGCCCGACCCTCTATTCCGCAATACTTCCAGGAACTACCCCGGTTACAACATGAACATCCCTGACCAGTTCCGGGCCACCCAGTTCATCAGCGAGGTGGAGGAACTTTACCGCAAGCCCGGCAAGGAACTGCCCCGCCTGATCTACATTCACCTGCCCAATGACCACATGGACCGCCCGCGCCCTGAGGACGGTTACCCTTTCCGCGCCTCGTTTGTGGCGGATAACGACATCGCTCTCGGACGCATAATCGAATACCTCAGCCAATCTCCATGGTGGAAGCAGATGGCCATCCTGGTTACGGAGGATGATGCCCAGGGCGGCGTGGACCACATCGATTCACACCGCAGCATCATGCTTGTGGTGAGCCCTTACGCACGCCGCAATTACGTTTCGCGGCGCAATGTAAGTATGCCTGGCATGTTGAAGACGGCGCTGCGAATTTTAGG
>CAZUAX010000013.1:34914-43754 GCA_964618435.1 uncultured Solibacteraceae bacterium | reverse complement strand
GCGCCAGGATGCATTGTGGCGGCAATCTAGCGCAAATCTGGAACGTCACTCTATTGGATCGCGAGACGAATCCGATGGATAGGAGTGAGCGGTTGACCGCAACCGTATGCGCTCCATGGCAGTTCTCGAAACTCAAATGTTCGGTGCTCTAGACTACGAGCAGCATCAGTTGATCTCACTAGCCACCGCTTTGCCAGGACTGCCGGAAACCCGCTGGCTGTTGCCGGTAAGCCAGAAGGTGATGGCCCCCTTCGTATTCTTTCAGTCTCTGGAAGTTCCTAGCTTATGTTTACTGGCAACGCCGGCCCGCGTGGTAAAGGCAGACTACCGCCTGGAACTTGGCCCGGAAGAGCGGCAACTGCTGGGATTAGCCCCACACGGATCAGCCCCAAACGACGGGAAGCTTGAGAGCAGCGAAGTTGGCGCCTTCGCGTTTGTGAGCGTTTCCACCAGCCAAGTGGCCACGGCCAACCTGCTGGCGCCTCTTGTCATCCATCTGCCCCGGAACGTGGCAATCCAGGCGATCCAACCGCTTGATGAATCCTTCCTTCGCTATCCGCTGGACATCGCGGTGGAAGGAGTTGACCGATGCTGATCACCCGTCGTCGCCAAGGCGAAGCAATCGTGATCGATGGGGCAATTGAGGTTCGCGTATTGGAAATTGGCCAGGGACGGGTGAAGTTGGGGATCTCCGCTCCAGAAAACATTCCTGTGGAACGCAAAGAATTGCGGCTTGTCTCCGATGAAAATCAGGCTGCCCTCGCAAGTGCGCAATCGATCTTCGCAAGACGCCTTATTCAAGAGAGCGAGTAGCGCCTGCCACACTCCCTGGGAAACAGGGGGAAACAAAACTGATTGACAATCCCATTCTCTGCGCGTACACTCCAGCTAATCCTGGGGGGGCAAGTTTTGGAGAATATGATTGCGCTCAGCGTACGCCACTTTGTGGAAGCGTGGAAGCTGATTTGCACCGTCGAACCAAACCACGCACTGAAAAGCAGGCCAGGCCTGGAGATGGTCTTCAGTGGGGTTCCCAACCCGTTCTTCAACGTGGGGTTTGCCACGGAGCCAATTGCGTCCTCCGCTCAACTGGATACTCTCACGGTGGAGGCCAAGGCCTTTGCATCGCAATCGCCGGTCCCTTGGTTCTTCGCTTTGACGAATGACCTGATTGCCGACGGAATCGATGTAGACGGGATGCTCGCACGCCATGAGTTGGTCCCGGTAATGAAGCTCACAGGCATGATCGCGGACGAGGTGGCGCCGCTCGCAGCCTTACCAGAGGATCTTGAACTCGAATTGGCAAGGGACGAAGCATCCTGCAAGGCTCTCATGGCGGTGAATGGGGCTGCATATGGGATGGACCTGGCATCTCTTGACGTAGAAATCTCCAGACCAGACTTCTGGAAGCGACACACCCCGGTTGTAGGAAAGGTGGGCGGGAATCCGGTTTCCTGCGCCGCGGTATTGACCGTGGATAACCACCACTTCGTGGCCTTTGTAGCTACCCATCCAGACCACCAACGGCGTGGCTTTGCCGATGCAGCAATGCGGCGTGCCCTGGAGCTTGCAGCGGAAACGAATGGACCAAAGGCTACGACGTTGCATGCGACGGAGGCCGGCCGACCTGTGTACGAGCGCATGGGCTATCGCAGCATCGCCACCCACACCATGTACCTGGAGCAGAAGTTCACGCAGCACTAAACCGGTTGAGGCGGCTCGTCGCGAGGAGATGCCCCCTAGCTCTCCGTCTTCTTGCTCTCCGCGTTCCAGCGGATGCGCCGTCCGCTGCGCAAGCTCTCCAGTGACATCGTCAGGGCAATCGCGGTACTCAACCCAGCCTCCACTGGCGCGTTGGGTTCGTTTCGTGTGCGGCAGCATTCCAGGAAGTTGCGAATGTGGGCACGCGTGGAGGGCTCAAAGGATCCGATTTCCGTTTTCTCCCGTGCGGGTTTTGGCATCACCTGGCTGCTTTGCGGATAGAGAGCGTAACTTTCACGCAGCATGTCAAACCGCGCCTGACTTCCGTGGAACTGCTTGATCTGGTCCTGCGACCAGTGATACCGCATCGCTTTGTACCCGATGGTAAACGTCGCCAAAAAGTTCTCGGGAAACTCGAGAATCATACTGGCGGTTTCAGGAATCTCCGCACCCTCAAGCTCCACCTTGCCGCCCGAGCAGGTCACCGCCAGGGGTGCCCCGGCATTCAGAAACCACTGAATACAGTCGACAATGTGTGCCGCCTGGCCAATCAGCAAACCGCCGGAATAATCCCAGAAGTAGTACCAGTTAAAGAAGCGTTTGGCGTCGGGCTCGCGAGCCGGAGAGGAACCCAGCCACTGCTTCCAGTCCAGCGCTCCGGTGAACTGCCGGTCTCTGAGGCTGGCTTGATGGTTCATCCACTGTGAGGTAACCAACCGGACATCACCCAACACGCCAGAATCGACAATCGCCTTCGCTTCCTGAAATAGCGGGGAACTTCTTCGCTGAGTTCCAACCTGCACAATGCGCTTGGTTTCCCTAGTGGCAGCGACCATCGAAAAGCCTTCGGCAATGGTGTGACAGAGCGGCTTTTCGACGTAGACATCCTTCCCGGCGCGAACCGCGTCGATCACCATCTGTGCGTGCCAGTGGTCTGGCGTCGCAACAATCACGGCATCAACGCCTCCATCATCGAGCAGACGCCGGTAGTCACGGAATGCCCTGGCGCCCGTGGACGCAGCAGCAAGACCGCGCTGGAGGTTCGGCTCATAGACGTCGCAGACCGCGTTCACCTCCGCGCCCACTTCCTTAAACTGCGCGGTAAGGTAGCTGCCTCTGCCACCGCTGCCAATGATGCCCACGCGGAGACGATCGCTGGCCGCTTGCGCGCGTGAATTCCCTGTAGCCATCCACTGCGTTCCCGCAAGTTGAAAAAGGGTTCGACGTTGCATGGCTGCATTCTATCGCCGTGCGACGAACCCTTGGCCAGCATGGGAAACAAGATGCAGGACACCAGCCTAGGGAGTTGCGGAGGTGGGCGCATCTGCGGGGGTTGGGGCGGGTATTGTCTTCACAGCTTCCGCCATCTGGGCAAGACCCTTTTCGAAATCGTTACCGATCATTCCCTCCATATCCATGAACATTCCTACCCCCTTTTCCAGGAAGCCCAATTCTCCCTGCATGGCCCAGGTGACTTCCGTTCCGCCTGGTACCGGTTTGAATCGGAAGTCCGTATCGCTCACGGAGGCAAAGGGCTCCAGGAACTCCAGAAAAATTCCGATGTGCTCATGGGGCGTACTCTCCCGGATGGTCATGCGACCTTTGCCCACATCGTCGTTCCCTTCCCACTCGTAGACAGCACCTTCGCCGACTTCCGGGCCGGAGTAGCGCTCTGTCATGTTGGGGTCAAGTTTGGCCCACGGAGACCATGCTTTCCAATGACGGAAGTTGTTTACAGTGGCAAAAGCCACCTCCGGTGGGGCGGGTACCGTTGCCGTGCGCTGCACCGCGTACGAGGAAGGACGCAGCGACACAACCACCAGGAATGCCAGCACCACCAACAGAATCGCAAACAGGATTTTTTTCAACACGGGATCTCCTCCGCGGAAAGAATACCAGCAAGTTTTGGAATATGTTCCGGGAAATTTCGTGAAGCAGGGGCTGCCCCGGTGCCCGGTATTCCCGCGTACCCTGAAAGGATGGATGGTCCTGGAGTTCCGCGGATTGTGCTGGCGGTGGGTTTGCCTGCGAGTGGAAAATCCACTTGGTTTGCCAGCCTGGGGGTGCAGCCGCTGTCTTCTGATAGCATCCGGGCTTTGCTGTTTGACAGCGAGGAGAACCAGACGAACCATCGCGTGGTGTTCGCCACCCTTCGCTGGTTGCTGCGTAAGCGGCTTGACTTGCGCCAGCCTGTCACTTACCTGGACGCCACCCACCTGAGTCGATGGGAACGAAGCCCCTATCTGCATCTCGCGGAGCTTATCGAGTGCCGGGTAGAGGCAATCTGGTTTGATGAGCCATTCGATGTGTGCCTGCGCCGAAATGCAGCACGAAGCCGCGTTGTTCCGGAGGGCGCCATGCGGAAAATGCGCGACCGCTTCGAACCACCTTCGCTGGCGGAAGGTTTCTCACTAATCACCATCGTCCGAGACGGGCGCGTCGTCGGAAGGCTTCCAGAGCCGCTGGACAAAGAGCCAGAGGGCGAGAGGAGCCAGCAGGCTTAGGCCCATGGTGAGTGCTGCCCGCTGGGGCGAGATTCCCAGGTCAATGGCGCTGCTGGCGGCATAGCTGGCGATGGAAACAATGACGAAATGAATGGCGAACTCCGCGGCGAACACTCTTCCGCGGAAGCGATTCTCCGTGAGCAACATCAGCAGCGTGGTGGAGAACACCCAGATAATGGAGCCCCCCGCATGGGCAAGCACAATGCACAGTCCGGCCAGCGTTGGGTTGGGGGCAATGGCCAGCAGCGAGTAGCCAAGAGTAGTCATGCCGAAACCAACTGCAATTCCTCTCCGCATCCGCTTGCGGCTGTCCCCCGCCCATGCCGCGCCAATCAGCGGGCCGATCAACGCACCCACGCCGCGCCAGGCCATCAAGAAGCTCATCCCCAGCATCCCCGCACGGCTGGAATCTTGCAGAATTTGGGACATCGGGAAGATGCGCTCTCCGAAAATGGGCAACAGCACGTTGTGGGCACCCATCAGTCCAAGACCACCCTTCAAGCAGAGTACCGAGAGCCGACGGAGGTCGCCCCTCACATAACGGATGCCGTCCAACGTGGGAGTGAAGTCCACCAGCTCCCGCGCGCGAAATGGCGGCTTGTCCTGGGTATGTTCCTCGTAGAAGTCCATGCGGCTGATGAACCATGCGGAGAGCATGAAGGTGCAGGCATTGATGATGAACGCGGTGGGGCGTCCAAAAAGGGCAGCTACCAGCCCGCCCAGAGTGGCCCCTACCGCGAGGTTGAAACTCCAGGTGGCCGCGGAAAGGGCGTTTCCTGTGATCAGGTGCTTGCGCGGAAGAATGGTAGGCACCACTGCCGAACGCCCAGGCTCAAACAGTCCCCAGGCCATTGTCTCCAAGGGCAAGAGGATGTAGATGATCCAGACCATGTCCGCCGAGCGAATCAACAGCATCGCCAGCACCACAAAGACGCGCACGATGTCGGCGAAGATCATCAGCTTCTTGCGGCTCAGGCGGTCATTCAGCGCCCCAGCGGCGGGTGCAATGAGGACTTGAGGGAGCACCTGCAAAACGATCGCAATCCCGATGGATTTGGCACTGCCCGTGAGGTCGAGCAAAAGACTATAGAGCGCGACGGCATAGAACCAGTCGCCTAGCTCGCTGACAATCTGGGCCAGCCACAGCAAGCGGAAGTTTCGGTTCTCGCGGAGGAGAGTTACGTATTGCGTGATCCGTGAGGAAACAGGGTTAGGATCCATGCCGGTAGAGGCCCATACGCTCCTTGGCAAGCTGCACGGTTGCCTCGGCAATGGGTCTTACGCGGTCTGCTCCATCATCGAGGAGCCGGTCCAGATAGTCTGGATCCGCCGTAATTTCCCGGTACTTCTCCTGGATCGGCTCCAGGCCTGCAACTACCGCCTCAGCTACGCGCTTCTTCAAATCACCGTATCGCATTCCTGCGAACTCCGCGCGAAGCATTTCATTTGAACATTCCGTAAAGGCCTGATAGATGGACAGAAGATTGGCGACGCCATCCCCAAGATGAGCGAAATCCACTGCCGGGCTTGAGTCGGTAGTGGCTCGCATGATTTTTTTGTGAGCGGCCTTCAGATCGTCGAGAAGCCAAACTGCGTGTCCCGCGCCTTCGACAGACTTGGACATCTTTTTAGTGGGATCATCCAGTCCCATGATGCGCGCGCCCACCGAAGGAAGAGCAGTTGCAGGCATCACGAAGGTTTCGCCGTAGAGCGAGTTAAAGCGCTGTACGATGTCGCGGGTTAGCTCGAGATGCTGGCTCTGGTCCTCGCCCACGGGCACCACTGCCGCCTGATACAGGAGGATGTCCGCAGCCATCAGCACAGGGTATTGCAGGAGGCCGGAACCAATGGCTTCCCGGTTTTCCGTCTTGGCCTTAAACTGCGTCATGCGCTGCAACCAACCCAGTTGGGAAACGCAGGTGAGCATCCAGGAAAGCTCTGCGTGGCCGCTCACAGCGGACTGCACGAAGATTGCGGATTGCGCCGGGTCGATCCCCGCTGCCACGTAGAGTGCGGCAACCTCCCGGATACGGCGGCGCAGTTCCGTGGGATCCTGGTATTCCGTGATCGCGTGCAAATCCACGATGCAGAAAATGCTTTCATAATCTGCCTGAATCCGAACCCAATTGCGGAGCGCCCCCAGGTAATTGCCGATATGCAGATTTCCAGTGGGCTGCATCCCAGAGAAGACACGTGGTTTCATCGAAGTAAGAAAGAAGTGAACCTTCCATGTTAGGGGAAGCGCTGCGCGGATACCAACTGCGTGGGTAAATGGTTACAGCATGAACGAAACGAACCCGGCCCCGGAGGCCACGTCCGCGTCCGTCCTTGAAGGCCGCGTGGAGAAATTGGTGTTTGGAGGAAACGGACTGATCCGCCATGGGGGCAAGACCGTCATGGTGCCCCACGTAGCACCGGGGGAACAAGTGCGCTTCCGTGTGAACAAAGACCATGGACAGTGGGCAGAAGCCGCGCTGATTGGCGTCGAGGAGCCATCTCAGGAAAGGGTGGAGCCTCCCTGCCCCGTTTTTGCAAAGTGTGGCGGATGCCAGTACCAGCATCTCGGTTACCCATTTCAGCTTGAGCAGAAGCGCCTGATTCTGCTGGAAACGCTAAGCCGCGTTGGCAGGCTCAAAGACCTGCCAGAGGTGAACCACTTGCACGGGGAGCCGTGGGGTTACCGAAACAGAGTACAGGTACATCTTGACGGCACACGAATCGGGTTTCGACTGCAATCCAGCCGGCGGTTGGTACCGGTAGAGGAGTGCCCCATTGCGTCTCCTGCATTGAATGAGGCCATTCGCACTTTGCGTCAGATGGCTCGTGAGCCACGATTTCCCCGCTTTGTGGAAAGTGTCGAGCTCTTTAGCAACGAACAGGAAACGCTTCTGAGCGTATTGGCCACGAAGGGTGGCCAGCGACACGTGGCGAAGTGGTTCATTGAGTGGTGTGCGGAGCGCATTCCCGGTGCCAGCCAAAGCACTCTGGTTTATGCGGCAGCGGGCTGCCGATTCCAGGTGGGCCATCGCAGTTTTTTCCAAACAAACAGGTTTCTGGTGGATGCGCTGGTGGAGCGGGTACTGCAAAACTACAGCAGCGAGGATGCCCTGGATCTGTACAGTGGCGTGGGTCTGTTCGCGATTCCCCTGGCGAAGCGAGGTGCCAGAGTGACTGCGGTGGAATCCTCGGCAAGCGCGGTACGAGACTTGGAGGCAAACGCCGCCAATCACGGAACGCGCGTGGATGCAGTGAAGGCGAGTGTAGACAGCTACTTGGCGACGGCAACTGAGCTACCTGCACATGTCATCGCAGATCCACCGCGGGCAGGGCTTGGAAAGTCGGTTGTTCGAGACTTGCTGAGGCTGAAGCCCCAGCGCCTTACTATTGTCAGCTGCGACCCGGCCACCCTGGCAAGAGATCTAAGCGCACTCAAGGAAGGCGGCTACGCCGTGGACCTGCTCACGCTGGTGGATCTATTCCCCCAAACCGCACACATAGAAACGGTCTGCGATTTGTCTCTACATTCGTAAGAATAGATCAATGGGCGTGAGACCCCCCGGATGCCTCGGCTTCCGGGACCTCCCCTTGCCCCGTAACCTCAACAGCCTCAAGCCACATGGTGTTGTTTTCCATCACCAGTTTCGCGTTGATCTTCGCGCCGGGCTGGAGTTTCTGCAAGTCCGCTTCCGCGGGAACAGAGAAGCCCATGCGCATTGCGCCCATCAGGTCTGGGATTTCCTCATGGTCGACGATTGCCTCTTTTGCTTCGGCGTTGACGGAAACGACAATTCCGCGGAGGTCATGCTTCGACGTGCTGAGTCCAGAGGGCGGCTCGGCAGACTCCTTGGCTGCGGGCGCGCAGGCAACGCTGAGGATCATCAGGCAAGCCAAAAGGGAGGCAATGCCAATGCGGGGAAAAAATTTCTGATTATTCATCACGATGTACCGTATCCGGAGAAAATGCAGGGAGACAAATTGCCAGGTATTCGGCTCCCTCAGAACCGGGTGTGCTGTAGCGAATCCACTCACCCCTGGAGGTAATGATGGCTTGCCCTGCATGGACTTCCATGCTGCCACCTTCATGATCTACCTGCAGTGTACCTTTCGTCACCACTGTAATCTCATCAAACTCCGGCCGCTGTCCCGGTTCCGTCCATCCACCAGGACTCTGCATCCGCGCAACACTCAAGTTGGAGTGACCAGTGTTCACACGACCCACATATTCTTCGATGATTTTGGGCTTGGTGCCCACTGCGGGAACCACCGTGGGGGCCTCAATTTTGCGTGGCAACTGATTTTCCTCCTGGGACGACTGCATAGAAGATGCGGCTGAATCCTAAAGAGTAGCGACAAATCCAAGGAAGTGTATGCAGAAAGTCTTGATTCTGGGCTGCGGATTTACAGGAGAACGGGTCGCACGGTCCCTTCTCTCTAAAGGACTGAGCGTAACCGTGACGACAAGGAATCCTTCGCGGCTCTCTGGGCTCATGGCATTGGGAGCGTCGGTAGTAGAGTTCGCGGTAGATCCGTTGAACCCCGCGCTGCCCGCTGCGGTTGAGCAATCCAGTTGGAATACGGTGGTCTACTCGATTCCCACTTTGCGGACCGAAGACGGCATGTGGGAGCCTGCCCCTC
>CAZUAX010000013.1:29665-34814 GCA_964618435.1 uncultured Solibacteraceae bacterium | reverse complement strand
CTGGAGCTTGGCCAGTTGCCGACGCCCACCCTTCGACGCAGAAAGCCATGGCGGAATTCTGCGCAGAGCAGCTTGGATTGCCGTTGCCAGGGGGCGTGGATGCTGGAAGCACATCAGAAACCCTGCGCGGGAACCGCAGGGTCGATGGCAGTGCGGTACGCGCGGCGTTAGGCATTGGTTTGCGCTATCCCAGCTACCGTGAGGGCGTTCCTGCGGCGATTGCGGCAGAGAGAGGCACAGCAAGGTGATCGCCGCGCTACTACTTCAGTAATAAAACAGTAGCCTGCGCCTCCGCGGAGCGACGTTCGCCCACTGGACCCACCTGCTCCGCAGTTTTGAACTTCACTGAGACACATTCCAGCGAAAGCCCGAGGATGTTTGCGACGTTCTCCCGGATGGGAAGGCGAAAGTCCTTGAGCTTCGGGCGTTGCAGGATGACGGTAGCGTCCACGTTCCCAATCTGGAAGCCCTGCTGCTGCACGAGGGCGAGTGCATGCGCCAAAAACTTGTCGCTGGACGCACCCTTCCACTGAGGATCGGTATCGGGAAAGTGCATGCCAATGTCTCCCAGCGCCAATGCGCCCAGCAGCGCATCGGTGATGGCGTGCAGGAGGATGTCGGCATCGGAGTGGCCGTCGAGACCAAGGTCAGATGGAACCGTGACGCCGCCCAGGATGAGCGGTCGTCCTTCCGCCAGACGGTGGGTATCCCATCCCTGGCCGATCCGAATGGAGGGAAGGCTCAAGCAGGTTGCTCCTTTGGGGAGGAATGCTGCTCTTCGCGCGTCAGCAGGAACTCCGCAAGCACGAGATCCGCGCTGCGCGTGATCTTCAGGTTCCACTCGCTACCCGCCACCACACTCACCGGCACCGTCTCTAATCGCTCCACCAGGCTGGCTTCATCGGTCCCCGTGAAGCCGTCGGCCGCGGCACGCTCAAATGCTTCACGGAGTAATGCAACACGAAATACCTGGGGCGTCTGGGCAAGCACCAGGCGTTCACGCGGAATTGTGGTACTCACTTCGTGAAGATGCACTTGCTTAACGGTGTCCACTGGAACTATCCCAAGGATAGCTGCGCCGGTGGCGAATGCCTTTTGGATCACCTGCTCGATCAGATCCACAGACACCAGCGGCCGCACGGCGTCATGCACCGCCACGAGGTCAACCTCTTCGCCCAGCGAGCGAAGCGCGTTCCAGACACTTTCCTGCCTTGACTCCCCTCCCACCACTGCTCGAACTGGCTTCGTAAATTGCTCGTCGCGGATGAGTTGCTCAAAGCCCGGAAGGTCCTCAGAGCGCAAAGAAACAACGATTTCGGTGACGGACGCGCATGCGTTAAAACGGCGCAAGGTGTGAATCAGCACTGGCGATCCGCGAAGAAGCAGGAATTGTTTGCGTTCAGCGGGAATGGTGCCAGTAGCGCTGGCCATACGAGTGCCAAGGCCAGCAGCGGGCAGAATGACGGAGACGTTCATGGTTTGCTCAATTGCGAATGATGCGGCTCCCTATGGGCCACACTCAGAATACTATCTTACAGATTCCGTTAGCGTTATTATGCAGGATCCACTTGATATCCAAGCACCTGAACGTTGGACGGAGAAAGCCACATCTGGTTACCATCATGGGACCAGCCGGCTTATGCGGTCTCTCGCCCGGCCCGTTCACGGCTGGACTCCCGGTCGTGAATGGAATGAACACGGTCGTCGTAGCGGCCAAAAATCATTTTCCCAGCTGTAGTCTGCAGCACACTGGTTACGCTGATATCGATTGTCTTGGATATCAGCCGGCGGGCATTATCAACCACCACCATGGTGCCGTCGTCCAGATAGGCCACGCCCTGGTTCGACTCTTTCCCTTCCTTCAGGATGAACACTCGCATAATTTCGCCGGGCAGGACCACTGGTTTAAGGGCATTTGCCAGTTCGTTGATATTCAGGACTGTCGCACCGCGGAGTTGGGCAACTTTATTGAGGTTGAAGTCATTGGTGACGATGGCGCAGTCGTATTTTTTCGCCAGTTCAATAAGCTTCAAGTCCACTTCGGGAACATTAGGGAAATCGTCTTCCAGCAACTGGACGTTTAGGTGCGCCATCTTCTGGATCCGCTGCAGGATATCGAGTCCGCGACGACCGCGATTCCGCTTCAGCGGGTCTGCGGAATCCGCCACCATCTGCAATTCACGCAAGACGAACTGGGGAACCACAAGTGTGCCGCCAAGAAAACCGGTTTCGGCGATGTCCGCAATGCGACCGTCAATAATCACGCTGGTATCGAGCACCTTGAATGACTGCCTGACGTTTTTTTCACCACCAAACAGACCGCCGAGAGCAGTGAGATTCAACAGATCCCCCTTGGTGGCACCCACCAACAACCCCACGTAGGCCATCCAGAGTAGAACCAGAATCTGCAGAAACGGTATGGTGGAGGCGCTTCCGGGAAGGGCACGCTCAAGCACCAGCGCAATAAGATAGGCGCCGAGAATTCCCAGAACGGAGCCAACAGCAGCACCGATCAGCCGCTTCAAACTTACCTGTTTCAGGCGGATCTCGAACAGCACAATCAGGCAGCCCGCAAGCGCACCTAAGATGGCGGAAGACTGTGGATTTAACTGGAAGGGCTGTAGAAAGTAGGCACAGAGTGTGACTACCAACACGAAAACAGCTCTTATGAGGGCAAGGCTAAGAGCGTCCAAGGGAACCTCGTTGTCGCGCCACTGCCCGGCTAGCCCGGGAGCGTGCCGAAAGTATAACACCAAGCTGCCCTGCGCGACAGCAAAACCAGAGCAAAACTCGATCGAAACCAGAGTGGATAAGCAGATACTTCAACCCGTATGCCACTTGCGGGCCGCGAGCAGAACTTGAGAATAGGGCGTCGCCGGCCAGTGGAGCGTAAGCTGGCGCAGGGGCAAAAATAAACGACGGGGGCTGTTCGGTGACAGCCCCCGTACACGTTGATGATGAGCCGAACTGAGATCTAGAAATAGAGCTTCAGTGCGAGCTGGATTTGACGGGCAGGGAACGCAGAGGTAACGCGTCCGAATGCCGTGGAACTGACGTTGCTGTTGGGCGCAGCAAAGTTGGTCTGATTGAACAGGTTGAAGAATTCGCTACGGAATTCCACTCGCGAACCCTCTCGTGGCAACTGGAACTGCTTGTACAGTCCGAAGTCGCTCTGATAGAAGGGCTCCATGCGACCAGGGTTACGGCCCAGGTTTCCAAAGGGCTGAGTAACGTCCGTGGGGATCTGGATGTTGTCCCGCAGGAACCAACTCAAAGGGTTGTGGCTGTTGTCCTGCACCGGACCCGTAACATTGGGCCGGTAAGAGCAGCTTGAGCAGACCTGAAACGCTGCTGTTGGGCTGTAAACGAGATTGATAGGGAAACCGCTGCGCATGGTGTGAATGAGGGTGGTTCGCCAGCCGCCGAGGAAGACATTCACCACCGGATTCCAGTCGCTGCCCCACTTCCGGCCTCGACCGAAGGGCATTTCGTAGATCAGTGAAGTAACGTTGTTGTGTGGAATGTCGTAGCTGGACAACCCGCGCTCGTTAGCGAGGTCATAGAAGTTCACCCGTGAGTTGTCACCGTTGTACGTCTCCAGGTGGCCGGCAGCGTTGTCGATGGCTTTCGACCAAGTGTAAGAGTTCAGCAGGTACAAGCCATTGCTGTAGCGTTTTTCGATCTTCATCTGCAGGCCATGGTAGAAAGTATTTCCACCCGCGAAAGCCGTTTGGATGAAGGCATAATCCCGGAAAGGACGCCGTGAATCAAGATTCAGGTTCTGTCCAGGCAGGTTGGGCTGAGCCTGGTTGAAGTCACCAAGAATGAGTTGATTCACGCCACGGTTGCCCACGTAACCCACATCCAACAGGAAGTTGTTGCCAAGATCGCGCTGGATCGTGAGATGCCAGTTCTGCACATAGGGCGAAGGAGTATCCGCGGGGATATAGTTCACGCGCGTGGTACGGGTATTGTAGAGCGACGGATCGTTAAACCCGTTCGGGAACCCATCCTGCGTGCGCTGGAAACAGGAAAGGAAAGGCTGGCCGGAGGCACATACGGGCTGCTGTGAGGAACCCGTAGCCGCGGCTGGCGCGATCTGGTTGCGAGTCACCGCGAACACAAAAGGACCCGTGAACCCGAGGATGTTCTCCCCGCCCATCCGGTTGAAGTGGACGTAGCTGATTCCGTAGGCACTGCGGATGACCGTCTTGGGACCCAAGGTATAGGCCAACCCAAGGCGCGGTCCCCAGTTGTTGCGATCTGGCCGGATGGTGGAACGATCCTGCACACTGCCATCCTTGGCAAAGACAAGGCTCGCGGTGGTGGGATCGAAGTTGCCGAGGCGGTTGTTGGCCTCCCACTGCGGAGTCGCGTACTCGTAGCGAAGACCGAGGTTGAGGGTAAGGTTGCGGTTCACTTTCCAGTCGTCCTGGACGTAGAAGAAATTCATCCGTTGCCGGTAGTCGAGGACGGCGAAGTTACTCTTCGCATAGGCGCTCTGCGCGCCCACCAGAAAATCGGCGATGTTTGCAATCGGGTTCAGTGCGCTGGAAAGCCCGGGCTGCGCGCTGAATCGACCGTTGTAGGTAGATTGTCCGTAGACCGGCGCCAAGTCATTGATCTCCGTGTTGATGGCCTGGTATTCCCAGCCAGCCTTGAGGGTATGGGCTCCAGCGAGCTTGGAGTAGTTTACGCGGGGATTGTACACCGTTGGCCACTGGAACTGCGGATTGGAACTCTGACGGCCAAGCCCCGTAAAGCCAGTGATGTTCTGCGTGTTCAGACCACCACCGATGCGTTCATCACGATCGATGCCGCGGATACCGTAAGTATCTTCAATATGCGGTTCCGCGAAATTCACTGGCTGTTTGCCAGCCTCAGTAATCGTCTGGCCAAAGCGCACTTCGAGCAAGGACGTGGGAGTAAGCGTGAATGTGGCGCCAGCGGCAAGCGCGTAGTTGCGCACATACGTGTTGCCGTTGGAATTGCCGCCCGATGAGCCGGGTAGCGCGGCGGGGTCGTTTTGGTTGAGTTCGCGCCAGCTATAGCGGAAGAAAGAGGTGAATTTCTCGTTCCAGAACTGGTCTAACTTGAAGTTCCACTTGTTGTCTGGCACATCGAAGGTGCCCAGATTCTCAAAGTTGGT
>CAZUAX010000013.1:12740-29565 GCA_964618435.1 uncultured Solibacteraceae bacterium | reverse complement strand
TTTTTCACAATGGGACCTCCGCCCGAAAGTCCAAACTGGTTCTGCTTGAGGTCAGGCTTTTCGCCGGTTTGGGGCTTGAAGAAGCCGGTGGCATTAAGCGCTCTATTGCGCAGAAAGTGCCAAAGCGTAAAGTGGAAATCGTTGGTGCCACTGCGGTATGCCGCATTGATGACTGCGCCACCAGCGCGACCGTACTCCGCCGAGAAGTTGTTGGTGATTACCCGGAATTCGCCAACCGCGTCGGGCGAAAGCTGCACCACCTGGTTGGAGAAGCCCTGGTTGGAAGTGCCATAAGCATTGTTCTCTACACCATCGAGAGCGAAATTGTTATAGGAACTGCGCAGGCCGTTTACGTGATAGCTGGCATCGCGAGCACCGCCAAGCGTAGTGCCGCGCAAGGCGCGAACCGTGCCGGGCGTCAGCAGGGCGAGGTCGGCGTACGCGCGCCCGTTTAGGGGCAGATCCTGCGCTTGCTGGCTACCGATTACCGTACCGCGGGAGGACGTATCCATTTCCACGAGCGCGGCAGCCTCGCTGACGGTGACCACTTCGGATACTTCGCCCACCTGCAGTTGCAGGGCGACGCGCTGTCGCGAACCGACAGTAACCGCAAAGGGATCGGAAACCGCCTTCTTGAAGCCGGCAAGTTCCGCGGAGACGTTGTAGCTCCCGGGACGTACGTTCAAGAACTCATAAACTCCATTGCTATTCGTGAGGGTGGTAACTACCACACCAGTGCGCTCATTGGTGAGCGTTACGTTTGCTGAAGATACCACCGCACCGGATGCGTCGGTGATGGTTCCCAACACTGCTGCTGTCTCAAACTGCGCAAGCAGTGTGCCTGGCAGCATGAGGGCAATGCTGGCAATCCATATTAGAAGAGATGTTCTCATCTGTTTCCCCTGAAGTCGATTACGGGTCAATAGACCCGACTACTAGGGAAGCAGAACAAGGTTACAGAGAGATTGTCAGCGAATGACTAAAGCGTGACAGGATCTTTGGCTAGCCGCCACATGATTGATTCTGAATAAGATATTTCATCGAAAGCACGGAACTTATTCGAACGAAGATCCGATACTGGTGGCTGGGAGGAATTCCGCTTCAGGTAGGGAGTACACCCTTCCTAAGGGCACTTACTCAAGCACCCGGGGCGATCAGGCGGACAGGGACACCCGCCTTCCCAAGCTCGCGTTCCACATCATAGACAGTAAGGCGGGACGCATCGAAATCGACGATCAGGCCATCCAGTTTAGGTGTCACCTGAACCCTTGCCAGCCCATAAACCGAGCCCGCACGCGCGATGTTTGTCATCAGCCGCTCATCAAGAGCTGCCAGCAATTGGAAACGCAAGGTGATCTTTGTCATTTGCAGTACTCAGGATAATGCATCGCGGTCTTTGGAATCCCACTCTCTGGCGGCTTTGGAACGGATCTCCTGGTGATCGAACGCCATTTCGATTTGGCGAAACATGCCTAACAATTGGGTGGCATCGGTGTCGCTAAGCTTCAGGCGGCGCAGCAATTGGCGAAGTTTGAGCTCCGTAGAGGCGGCGACCCTTCGTTTCGCGTAGCCGCTGCGCTTGAGCAACGAGAACCACTGGGCGTGCAGGCGATCCACCGTGGCAGCCGGGGCTCCTTTCGGGGCACGCGGCGCCTGCTGGGGATGAACACCAGTTTCGCGGACAAGTTCGTAGAGGCAAACAGCCACCGCCTGCCCCAGATTCATGGAATCGTGCGCCGGTCGAGTAGGGATGTGCACCAACTGATTGCAGTAGCTAATGTCGTCGCGCGACAGGCCATGCTTTTCAGAGCCAAAAACAAGAGCCACGCGACCGCGCTCAGAAGCGCTAACCAATGCAGAAGCGGCACGCTCCAGGCGATGGACTGCGGTTGCCACCTCACGCGCCTCCAACCCTGAGGCACCCACAATCCAGCAGCAATCCGCAACGGCTTCAGGCAAGCTGCCAAAGCAAGTTGCCCGTCGCAGCACATCCCCAGCATTCACCGCCGATTTTGCTTCCCGAAAGGCGACATTGTAGGCATTCACCAAGCGCAGGTCGCAAAAGCCGAAATTGCTCATGGCTCGCGCTGCCGCACCGATATTCAGAGGGTTTCTAGGAGAAACCAGCACCACCGATAGCGGAATGGGTTCCTGGTCCAACTTGGATAATCAGGGTGCGGCAGCACCGTCTACAACAACATTTGCACTCAAATCGGAGCGTGGTTCGCGGGCATCAAACGGCCAATGGGATGCTGACCCACACCGCACGCGACCGCCCAGCAATGCCGGATGACTACCGGTCAAAGTAGTCAGCGTTTTCCTTGGCGAAGGCTTCCCACTGCGTTGGCAGGTCGTCAAGGGCAAAAATTGCGGAAACCGGACACACAGGAACACAGGCGCCGCAATCGATGCACTCTACCGGGTCGATGTAGAGCATCTTCGCTTCTTCAAAGGTGGCCTCATCCTTGCGCGGGTGGATGCAATCCACCGGGCAGGCATCGACGCATGCCGTATCCTTCGTGCCGATGCACGGTTCAGCAATCACATAAGCCATATCATTCACTCCCCAATCAAGCCAGTTTGAGGCCCACACAAGGCCCGACGTGCCTACTGCGGACACAATAGGACTTCAAAACAAGCGATCTGGTGGGCTCCCACAGACGTATCGATGCTACCGAGGCTGGGTTGGCCTGATAAGCTGTCCCGGAACCTCGCTCCGCGTCCACCGAAAGTAACCCAGAACCTACCATCGTACTCTATTCGCGGGCTCGTCCAGAAGCGCCGCTTGTACACGGTCCACTGCCTCTCTAGCTGGCAAGTAGTCCGGATCAATTTCGTTTGCTTTTCGAAAGCAGCAGCAAGCATCATTCCATCGACCAAGAGCGGCATAGGCTCGCCCCAGATTAAACCAGGGATAATGATAGCTTGCGTAGCGCCTGCTGACAGTGGCTCTCTCTAGCCACGGAATCGCCTCTTCAAATCTTTCTAATTCAATGAGATAAGCGCCGATATCGTTGTACGGGTTTCCAAGAGTAGGGTCAATCAGAATCGCGTTGCGACACTCTTCAATCGCCTCTTCCAGCTTTCCCTGAAAGCGATAGGCCCATCCTAGAAACGTGCAGGCCTCTGCTGTGGGCAGCGTCTGAATGGACTGCCGGTAGAGCAGCACAGCATCTTCCAGACGGCCACTCATATGGCACGCATAGGCCTTATGAAACAGTTCCCGAGCCGTCGAACTGCGACAGTCTTCTTCGGTATGTGGCCACATCATGTGATCGTTGGATGTAAGCCGAGGTTCGATGGTCGCAACGAGCTTTCAAGAACCCCTGAAATTGCCTTCTGGCACAGGCCCAGTTGCAGGTAGGAAGCCCTAACTCACGGGAAATCTGCGCATGCGGCTACAGATCCATACAACGCTGGCGTGGCATTCGGCGTAGCGCACACCCTGCACCCTGCCGACGTCCACAGACGCAAACGGTATGCCGCTAGGGTTTGCCAATCAGCTCAGGCGGAAACGGCGCTGAGTCACCGCGATTCGGGTGTCTCTTGTTCCCTTGCCCACCACTGTCGCGCTGCATCGGAATGTTCATTCCATTCGTTTCTTCGAGGATGTCGAACAACTTAGCGCGCATCCGTTTGATGATGTCCTGGTGCTGCGCGCTAAAAATCAGATTCTTGCCTTCCAGGGGATCCTCCTGAAGGTCGTACAATTCCTCGATATCCCAAACCCCCTGGATGCGAATGAATTTGTAGCGGTCTTCACGTAGGGCGTGAACGGTGGGGGTTTGCGGGTAGTTCCTCTCCCAGTAGTATTCGTAGAGCAACTCATTGCGCCAGTTGGAGGGCCGGTTGCCCCGAAGTAGCGGGATCATGCTGGCTCCGTTGAGCCCCTCGGGCGGCGGTACACCAGCTGCGTCCAGGACGGTTGGCATGATGTCGAGGTTGGCCACCATCTCCTTTACGGTCCGGCCTCCGCTAAACAGCTCCGGACAGCGCGCCAGCATGGGAACGCGCATGGATTCCTCATACGCAGTGCGCTTGTCGATGAGCCCATGCTCACCGAAGGCGAATCCGTTGTCTCCCATGTAAATCACCAGCGTGGAATCCAGTTCCCCACGCTGGTTCAGCGCCTCAAGCACGCGGCCAATGCTTTCATCCACCGCAAGCAGCGCTTCCGCGTAGCGCTTGAAGTACTCTTCGATGTCCAACGATGTGTGGTAAGGGTAGTCCACACCGTGCCAGGAATTGCGCTGGTTCTGGACCCACATCGGGCGTCCCTGGGCAAACTCACCTTCTTTGGCCATGGTGGGCGGGAACACAAACTTCTCGGGCTTGTACTTGCCCTTGTGCCGATCAGCGGGAACGAAGTCGGCGTGGACGGCTTTGTGCGAAAGATACATGAAGTAGGGTTTGTCTTTAGGAAGACCCGCCAGCCAGCTACATGCGTAGTCAGTAAGTTCGTCGGTAATGTAGCCCTTCTGTGGCACTTTCTTGCCATTTACATTCAGACCGTTCGGGCTAGGCAGGTAGGTACCCTGGCCTGTGAAGCTCACCCATTCGTCGAAACCTGGCTGCGGATTGTCGCCCTCGTGGCCCATGTGCCACTTGCCGAAGAATCCCGTTTTGTAACCCGCCTTCTGAAGGTAAGACGGGAAGAACACTGTGCCCTTTGGAATCTCCGTATTGTTGTCGACAATGCGGTGTTTGTGGGCGTAATAGCCAGTGAGGATGCTGGCTCGGCTGGGGCTGCAGAGCGAGGTGGTGACGAAGGCATTCTGCAGATGAGCGCCTTCCCTTGCAAGCCGGTCCATCTGCGGAGTCTGCAACCAAGGCTGTGCCTTCAGGAAGCCCATGGCATCGTAGCGATGGTCATCGGTGAGAATGAAGATCACGTTGCGAGGCTTGGAGGCCTTGGGCGCTTGCGCCCTAGCAGCAAACGCGCCGCCTGTTGCAGCAAGGGAGGCGAGCAGAAAATTCCTACGGTTCATCATTGGGTCCTTTAGCCGAAAAGCAGGGAAGATCTAAGGCAATACTCGGCTCAGCAGAGCCGGAGACGGATGCATTTCTCTGCCCTTTTGTTCCTATCACAGATAGGCAGCGGATTGCGAACCGCGCAATGCAACCGGCGCAACTGGCGCAATGCAAGTCAGGCCCCGGCTGTCAGGGATTCGCCAAACAGAACGCGTCGGCCCTCAATGCGCCATTGTCCGGCAAGCACCTTTGCTATGGTCTCGCTATAGACACGGTGCTCTTCCGCGAGGATTCTGGCAGAGAGAGAGTCTGTAGTATCGGTTTCCAGCACGGGCACGACGGACTGCGCGAGGATTGGGCCCGAATCCATCTTCTCGTCAACGAAGTGAACGGTACATCCGGCGAAGCGGACGCCATATTCCCATGCCTGATGTTGGGCGTCGAGACCAGGAAACGCGGGCAAGAGCGCGGGATGGATATTCAGGATACGCTGGGGAAAGCGCTGAATAAACCAGGCGCTGAGGATGCGCATGTAGCCGGCCAAGATCACCAGATCCACCTGGGCCTTCTCCAGCTCAGCAGCCACCAGACGATCGTGCTCCTCACGGGGAACGCCCTGCGAGGGAATCGCAACCGTGGGAATCCCCATTTGGCGGGCGGCTTCCAGCCCAGCGGCGTCTGCCCGGTTGGACACCACCAATGCGATCTCGGCCTGCAATGCCCCGGCAGCACAGTTGCGGGCAATCGCCAGAAAGTTCGATCCGCGCCCTGAGAGCAGAACCCCTAGCCGTTTCATCGGTAAATAACCGCCTTTGGTGGGTGGGCGCCAGCCTCCACCACTTCACCGATCAGGATCACCTTCTGTTTCTCTTCTTTCAGAAGTTCCAATGCCTTTGCCTCATGGCGCCGGGCAATGGCCAGGATCATCCCGATACCCAGATTGAACGTGCGGCGATAATCTGCCTCAGGGATGTTGCCTAGCCGTTGGAGCAATTGAAAAATCGCGGGCTGCTTCCAGCTTCCCAGGTGAATTTCCGCGGCGCAGTTCCTGGGTAGGATGCGCGGTAGATTTTCAGTGATGCCACCCCCGGTGATGTGCGCAGCACCCTTCAGATAGCGCTTGCGATGCAGGGTACGCAGGGCGTTCAAATAGCTGCGATGGACCTTCAACAGTTCTTCTCCCACGGTGCAACCCAGTTCATCCACATGGCTATCCACCTTGAGTTTGGCAACCTCAAACAAGATGTGACGAGCCAGGGAGTAGCCATTGGTGTGGAGGCCAGAAGAGGGCAATCCCAACAGCAGGTCGCCCGGCTGAATACTGCCACCCGTTATCAGACGAGGCTCTTCCACAACGCCGGTAATGAAGCCGGCGATATCGTATTCACCTTCGCGGTACATCCCCGGCATTTCCGCCGTTTCGCCGCCAATGAGGGCGCACCCGTTCCGTTTGCAGCCGCGGGCTAGACCTCGAACGACATCCACCGTAACGGTTGCATCCAGCTTGCCCGTAGCGAAGTAGTCCAGGAAATAAAGCGGGATAGCGCCCTGTACAGCGATATCATTCACGCAATGGTTCACCAGATCCTCGCCGATGGTGTCGTGCTTGTTGGCCATCGCCGCCACTTTGAGCTTAGTGCCCACGCCATCGGCGGAGGTAATCAGCACCGGCTTCTTCATGCCCGCAAGGCGGTAGCCCGCGCCAAAGCTGCCAATCTCCGTGCGAACGGCAGCGCTAAAGGTCGCCTGCGCCAATTTCTTGATGCGGCCAACGGCACGATTCGCCTCGTCGATGTTCACGCCAGCGTCCTGGTACCGGATTCCTGATTTCTTCATACGTCTGCGCTTTCCCTGCCACAGCCCGGCGTAGCGGGCTTCACTTATCCATCTCGACGAACAGCGAAGAAGGCACGCAGCAGGCGCGTACATTCCTCGCCAAGTACACCCTCCACCACCTCTACGCGATGGTTCAGCAGCGGAGAGTCTGCCAGTTGAAACTTACTGCGAACCCCGCCGAATCGCAAATCACGTGCGCCAAAAACAAGGCGCCGGATGCGCGCATTTACTAGCAGTCCGGCGCACATCACACAGGGCTCCAGGGTCACGTAGAGGTCACAGCCTCCCAGGCGGTAGTTCCCAATGGAAGCAGCAGCCTCGCGGATGGCAATCATTTCCGCATGCGCACTGGGGTCAAGAGCATGGATCATCTGGTTCCGCCCGCGCCCCACAATGCGGCCACCCATTACTACCACTGCGCCCACAGGCACCTCGTCCAAGCCGGAAGCCTGATGTGCAAGGCTAAGAGCCTCGCGCATCCACAACTCGTCGGCAGAGGAGGTGTCCATGAAAGTTGCCTATATCGCGACTCTATCCACAAAAGGCTACAGCGCGCGAAACTTTAGTGGCGAAAGTGTCGGATGCCCGTAAACACCATGGCCATGCCAAGCCGGTTTGCAGCGGCAATCACCTCTTCGTCCTTCACCGAGCCACCTGGCTGGATAGCGGCCGTTGCCCCGTGCCTTGCCGCCTCCTCCAAACCGTCCGGGAAGGGAAAGAAAGCATCTGAGGCAACGACGGAGCCGGCTAGCGGCAGCACCGCCTTCATCGCCGCAATCTTTACAGAGTCCACACGGCTCATCTGGCCTGCGCCTACACTAAGACCCTGCGAATCGCTGGCAAAGACGATGGCGTTGGACTTCACATGCTTCACCAGTTTCCAGCCGAACTCCATAGCCTTCCATTCCGCCTCGGTTGGGGTTCGTTCCGTCACCACGCGGGCAGTTTCTTTCTGAAAGGTTTCGCTATCAGTACTCTGCACCAGCATGCCGCCGCTGATGGATTTCACCGTAAACGGGTCCTGCTGTTCGGTAACCACAAGCAGGCGAAGGTTTTTCTTGGCAGTTAGGACAGCGATGGCGCCTTCGCTATAGCCCGGCGCAGCGATGGCCTCCACGAAAGTCTTGCTCACTTCGAGGGCAGTCTCTTCGTCCACTTCCCGATTGAACGCCAGGACACCACCGAAGGCTGAGATTGGATCACAAGCGAAAGCGAGTCGATAGCTCTCCGCCAGCGTCTCCGCCTGCGCAGATCCACAAGGATTGGTGTGTTTGATGATGACACTGGTAGGCCGCTGGCGGAATTCGCTTACCAGTTGCCAGGCTGCATCCAGATCGACGAGATTGTTGTAGGAAAGCTCCTTGCCGTGCAACTGGCTCGCTCCGGCAACACCACCACTGCCCGACGGCGCGTAGAGCGCTGCCTTCTGGTGCGGATTCTCTCCATACCGCAGCGATTGCTTTAGGGGAAGTACGGTGTTGTACATTGCAGGTACCGGCCCCTGCTGGTCCTGGAGTTCGTCGCCTTCGCCCGCCTGAATGGCGGCAAGCCTGGCGCTAATCGCCGCATCATAGGCCGCGGTGCGCGCAAAGGCTTTCTTTGCCAGTTCCCAGTGGGTGCCATAGGAAAGCTCGCCCCCGCTAGCCTTCAGCTCCTCCGCAAGCGCGGAGTAATCCTCCGCCGCCGTGACCACCGCCACGTCCTGAAAATTTTTGGCCGCGGCGCGAATCATTGTAGGGCCACCGATGTCGATGTTTTCAATCAATTCGTGCGTCGCAATGCCAGGGCGCGCGGCCACCTCCTCAAAGGCATAGAGGTTCACCACCACCATGTCGATGAGCGGGATGTCATGCTCTACGACGGCGCGCAGGTGCTCTGGATTTCCGCGAAGGGCGAGAATGCCCCCGGCGACCTTCGGGTGAAGCGTCTTCACGCGGCCATCCAGCATTTCTGGAAAGCCGGTGAGGGCTGCCACTTCGGTAACGGCTAACCCGCTCTGTTCCAGGATCTTGGCCGTGCCGCCGGTGGATACCAACTCAATCTTCAACTCCGCCAGCAAGCGAGCGAAGTCCACGATCCCCTGCTTGTTGGTTACGCTTAGCAGAGCTCTCCGGATTTTGGCCATAAGTCCTTATTTTTACACAGCCAAACCGGACGCGAAGCGGATCCGGATACAATGGAGGCGTGCGCTATCCAGTTACTCTAATCTCCGGCGATGGCATTGGCCCTGAAGTCACCGCCGCGGCAGTGAAGGCCATGGCAGCGACGGGAGTTCCCATTGAATGGGACCCGGTTGAGCTGAACGCGAGCGTGATCCAGGCACAAGGCAAGACGCTGCCAGATGATGTGGTGGATTCCTTGTTGCGCACACGCCTTGGATTGAAGGGCCCAGTGGCGACTCCGGTTGCGGGAGGCTTCCAGAGTGTCAACGTTGCGCTGCGTAAGCGGTTTGACCTGTTTGCCAACTTCCGTCCGGTACTGCAGATTCCTGGAATTCCCTCGCGCTTCCAGAACGAACCTGTAGATATCGTCCTGTTTCGCGAGAATACGGAGGACCTTTACTCCGGTCTTGAGCAGGAGATTGTACCCGGTGTGGTCACCGGCCTGAAGGTGATCACCCGCGCTGCCTCCATGCGCATTGCGCGTAAGGCCTTTGAGTATGCGCAACTGCATGGTCGCAAGAAGCTTACCGCCATCCACAAGGCCAACATCATGAAGCAGGCCGATGGACTTTTCCTCGCCTGCTGCCGCGAGGTTGCCGCGGAATATCCGGGCCTGGAATACCAGGAGATGATTGTCGACAACGCCAGCATGCAGTTGGTGATGCGCCCTGCGCAGTTTGACGTGCTGATTCTGCCCAATCTTTACGGAGATATCATCTCTGACCTTTGCGCCGGTCTGGTTGGTGGCCTCGGGGTGGTGCCAGGCGCCAACCTCGGGGAGAATTTCGCGGTGTTTGAGTCTGTACACGGCTCCGCACCGGATATCGCGGGAAAGGGCATCGCGAATCCCACGGCCATCCTTCTGTGCTGCGTCCTTCTGCTTGACCACATCGGAGAAAGAGAGGCAGCGCGGCGGCTGCGTGGCGCGATTGCCAAGACCTACTCCGAGGGTAAGCACCTCACGCGCGACATCGGTGGCTCAGCCAGTACGAATGAGTTTACTGACGCTGTCGTGGCGGCTATGCGTTAGCATTTTTCGGCACCACCAACCATTCGTTTGATAAGCTTACCCTTCTAAGGAGAAGGCGGCATTCATGCGAATTCTTTTGTTTTGCGCGGTACTTATTGGTGGTATTTTTCTTGCCTCGTGTGCCTCTCAGCAAGTCGCTGACCGTGTTTTCCTGAACGGCAAGGTGGTTACGGTTGACGGCCAGTTCCGCATCCTACAAGCTGTGGCCACAAAGGGCGACCGTATCCTCGCTGTTGGCAGCAACGACGAAGTGCTAGCCTTAGCGGGCGAATCCACGGAACGAGTCGACCTGGAAGGGCAGATGATGCTGCCCGGGCTGATTGACTCGCACGTACATGCCCTGGGCAGCGCCATGTACGAGTTCGACCACGAAGTGCCTGAGATGGGTACCATCTCAGACGTTCTCTCCTATGTAAAGGGACGTGCTGAGCACCTTGGACCCGACAAGTGGATTTATGTGTCCCAGGTCTTCATCACTCGCCTGAAGGACCAGCGCTACCCCACGCGAGCCGAGTTAGACGAAGCGGCTCCACGAAACCCGGTTGTGTTCCGCACCGGGCCAGACGCCTCCTTAAACACCCTTGCCTTGAAGCTGAGCGGCATCGACCGCAAGTTTGAGGCGCCTGCCGGCGAACCTTGCCGTGTGGAGAAAGATGCGCAAGGCGAGCCCACCGGCATCCTGCGACAGTGCGCACGATTTATCCGCAGGGTATCCAGTGAGCGCGAAGCAACCGACGCAGATCGCATTGAGCGCCTGAAAATGCTGTTTGCAGACTACAACTCGGTGGGCATCACCGGTGTCGGCGAGGGCAACACAGACAGGCTTCAGCTTGACCTGCTGCGACGCATGAAAGAAAGCGGTGATCTGCACGTGCGCGTCTTCAGCTACCTGGCGGTGAGCGGACTGGACCCGATTGAGGACATTGAGGCCACCTTCCGTTCCGCCACCACTGATCCTCTGCACAAACGCGATAACATGCTATGGCTCCGAGGCATAAAGGTGTTTCTGGATGGGGGCATGCTTACCGGGAGTGCCTATATGCAGTCACCCTGGGGCGTAAGTGGCATTTACTCCATCACAGATCCCGCCTACAAGGGCATGCTCTATATTCAGCCGGAGAAACTGGAACGCATCATGCGTGCCGCTGCCGAGAATGAACTCCAGTTGACCGCGCATGCCGTGGGCGATGGCGCCGTGCAGACCTTTGTCGACGCTGCGGTATCCCTGGCTAAACAGGGAGTGGATATCCGCGCGGCACGCCCGTCGCTTAGCCATGCCAACTTCATGGGTGATGACATCATCCAGAAGATGGCTCAATACGGGGTCGTAGCGAATATGCAGCCCAACTGGCTGCAATTGGATGGCGCCACACTGATGAAGCATTTTGGACAGGAGCGCACGGCGTGGTTCCAGCCCTACCGTGCACTCTTTGACCGCAAGGTGATGGTGGGCGGCGGCAGCGATCACATGCAGCGCATTGGCAGTTTCCGGTCAGTGAACCAGTACAACCCATTCCTTGGGATGTGGACCGCCATCGCCCGGACTCCGCGCTGGATGGATACTGCCTTTCATCCCGAACAGGCCATTACTCGCGAGGAAGCCATCCGCTTTTACACCATCAACAATGCCTACCTGACGTTCTCTGAGAGTGAACGCGGCACCATTGAACCAGGGAAACTCGCTGACCTGATCGTCGTGGACCGGGATCTGCTGGAGTGCCCGCTTGAGGACCTTCCACAGACCCAGGTGCGCGCCACTTACCTGGGCGGAAACCGGGTATATTCCGCTGACTAGAAACGCTACCTGCAGGGGATCCAGGAGGCAGCGTGTTCGGCAACGCAGCTAGAAGGCGCTCGCGATCCACTTGGGAAAGACACTGATTGCGTAAGTGAGGTCATCGCGCTTCCATTGCGAAATCTCGTACATGGCATCGCCAAGATCCTCACCCATTTCCGCGAATACTTTGGTGGGCCCTTGCTTCATGCGGGAAACCAGGCGCTCCAGACGAGGCATCATCGCGTCAACATCCATCTTGCCCTTCAGTACGATGTCGATGGCGCCCAAGGCGAGCGTTGTCACGGCATCGACGGCCACGGCCCCCAAACCGATGGGATCACAGGCGCGCATCACCTTGAACACTCCCTTAGCTTTCCAGGAATCGGGTGCCAAACCCTCCACCAGGCTTTGCAGTCCTTCAATCATCGCAGCCCAAGGGACAGCCTTCCCCATCACCATCTTGTAGGCTTCGGTCGCGCCGTAGAGGAGATCGCCATCAGCCATTTTGTCAGCGATCTCAATCACTGCAACCAATAAGCCCGCCTTCCCCGCAACCTTGCCCGTGAAGCCGAGCAGTTTGGTGAACTTGCCTGTGGGTTTGGCCAGGTCGTCAAAAAGATCGAGCGCCGCCTTATGCTTACGAAGCCCGGTGATGGCGCGCATCACCTCACGCGACTCCTCAAACGTCAATCCCAGCTTGCGCATCGCCAGATACGCAGAAACAAGCTTAGTGGCATCCTCGCTGCGACCAATCGCGCCCAGGAAATTCTTCATTGAGGGAATGGATCCGTCAACGAAGGCGCGACGAAACATGTCGAACTCCGGCTCGCGTCCCGCCTCCTTGAACTTCTTGCGCATCATGTCTTCATGAGGCATGCCACCACCCGGCGTGCTGGGAGCAGCGGGCGCGCCAAAGCTCATCTTGGCCCACTTGGATGCGGAGGCCGGATCGTTTAGCGCAGCAAGCGTTCCTTTGTTGGGATCCACACGACCATCGGGAACCCTCGTCCCGCGAACTTCTTTCTGGAAGTCCTTGATACACGCAATGGTGAGAGGCCCACACTTGCCGTCGACTGAGAGTTTCCTCAGATTCGGCGGCATCAGCTCATTCAAGCGAGTTTGAATGGTTTTCACATCCTGGGGAACATTGCGACCTAACTGACCCACGGATTGGACGATGAAAATGGACTGCGTGATGGGCATGGCCCCTCCTCTTAAAAGTACTTAACAAACAAATTAGCGAGAAATCTTACCCGAATGGAAGAAAACCGGCATATTCCCTTCCATGGAGACAGCCCTCAGTCCCGTTTCTCCGCGACTGAAAATGCTACTGAGTGGGAGGTGCAACCTCACGACCATCCACGGGAAGCAAGTGCGGATTGTCTGCTGCCCATCGCGCAGCTAGGCCGTTAAGCGGGCTTTTTACGTTGTACTCCTGATACGCAATCATTCGACCGATGCGGATCACCAAGTCGTCCAGTCCTTCCGAAGCCGCCCAAAAGTCGCCGATGCAGACCGTGCTTTGATCGAAATTGGGGTGAAAGATGGGAGTGAGAATCCTGCACTGTGGCGCACGCCGTGGATAGCCGAGAGAGAGGTTGATGTCCACTACATGCTCATGGCGCTCAACAATGTCGCCACTTGCGTCCACGTACAGGCCCTTCAAAGAATACACCACCCGATAATGCTCAGGTGGCAGGTGGCCATTGGCAGCCATTCGAATCAGCGGCCAACCGGCAAAGCGCCTGGTTAAAATTTCATGATCGAGAGTGAGTCGACGAACGCGTGGAGAACTCATGACAATCGCTCACCTCTGTCTATGGAGCCAGCGTCGCCGCCCAGGCGAAGGGCAGGTTGCGCAAAAGCCCAAAGAGCAACATCAGACCGAGCAGCAGCACGGGCGCGTAACGGATGAAGCGTAGCTCCCGCCACTGGCCGCTCTGGGCCAGTGAAAGTGCCTGAACCCCAACGAATGCGGCCAGCGCGGGAAGCAGGGCGACCAGCAACAAATTATGTTGCACCGCCTGCCGCAGGTTCCCGTGAAGTAAGGCATGGAGGGCGCGCGTGGTCCCGCACCCCGGGCAGTAGAAACCCGTCGCGGTGCGTATCAGGCACGGCGGATAGAACCAGGAGGTCTCCGGTGGAAACCAATAAAGCAGCGCAAGGCCACCCGTCAAGGCGCAAATAAGCACCAATAATCGGCGATACCCGGATGAGGCGAGCCGGAAAGTAGCTGTTGGCTTCGAGGGCATCGCCGTTTCCACGCGCAATCCTCCCATGGATTCAGAGTAACCGCGGCTAGCGGAGCCTGCCAACCGGGCTAGGTTTGCGGTGGCAGCATCACGCTCCAATCTGAGGTCCCTGGCCGTTGCGACTACAAGAGCACACCCGTCTTTTTCCAGCGGGCAATGCGGCTCATATGGTACTGAAAATAGTACGGTGCAAAAAAGAAGGTCATGATTGGACCCAGATGAAGGTTGACATTCTCCACCGTTTGAAAATAATAGTTCATTGACTTCCGCATGGAAAATACACCAACCAGGTAGAGCACCAACGAACCAATAGTCATTGCAAATGTTAGTAATGCAAAAACCAGCACATACAGCTCACCAGAGGCTTCGGACGCTAGGGATAATGCCATATTGGGTATGAATGAGGCATAGCCAACACCGATATAGGCAATCAGCAGCCAGATAGCAGTGCTTCGAGGATCCAGCTTGCGTACCCACCATGCCTGCACAAGAAGCCACACATAGCCAGCAAGACCGCAGGTAAGGATGGTCACCAGCAACAGCAGACCCCAATGGAAGTCAACAGGCAGCGGTGCCCCATTGGCCATAACCGGCACTTGGTATGCAGGGAGGTAAGCGCCTGGGGGAGGTTGTTGAACAGCAACAGCAGGTGCCACCGGCGCTGGGGGTGAGGGCCAAAGATCTCCGCCTAGCACGAGACGGGCGGACTGCCATACCGCATCGGCTTCCGAACGCACCTCATCGCTGGGAGCTACGTTGCCTGAAGATGCGAAGCGCCGCAGGTCAGCAAGAGTATAGGGTCCATACTCCTGGTCCCCGCGGCGCAAGAAATAGTTCATGTCTGAGTCAGTTACCGTAGCCTGTTGCTACCTTCCAACTACTGCGGCAAAGTCCCGGTAGTTTTCCATGTAGTAATACGGTTGAAATGATACTGCATGTAGAAGATACCAACGAAGATCATGAAGATCGGGTTGAGCTTCAGGTTGATGGGCTCCACTGCATTGAAGTAACCTTCCAGTGATTTCTTCAAGTCGAGCATACCAGTGATAAAGAAGAACAGGTATCCAGCAAAACCTACAAGAGAAATCAAACCGGACAAAATGGCGCCAAGTGCCGAATCGCTGAGCATAATCGCCAGCGGAATTGAAAGGACATAGCTGCCGATAAGAACTCCAAAAGCCATCAGAATCTTTGGAAGTGTCTTGTTCTGAGGGTCCAGCTTTTTCACCCACAGAATCTGCATGATGAACCAGACCAAAGCAAAGACGCCGCAGACGAGGCTGATCACCAACACCAGAACCCAGTTCATGGCCGGAGGGAGCGGTGCGCCATTTTTCATCGCCCCAGATGGGCTTCCGGAAGGGGCGGTGGCACCGGCGGCACCGGCAGCACCGAAGCCGGCGCCCATTCCAGCGTCGGGCACAGAGCCATAGCTGGGGGCCGGGGCGCCCCAGGACTGTTGCTCTGGTGCACCAAAGTCGGCCATAGGCTGAGGAGCCGGAGCGGGGTCAAAGAATGGATCTGCTGTTGGCTGGGGCGCAGGGGCCGGGCTGTAGCTTGGTTCCGGGGCCGGAGTCTGCGATGCTTGCCCACCGGTGGAAGGCGCCTTCTTGGCGAGAATATCCTTCACGGTAAGCCAGCGATCACTCCCCTCTGCTCGCACCATGTCTGTTTCCACGATGTTGCCGGACGACAGATACTGCTGAATATCGTTCCCGGAATAGGGCCCGAATTCCTGGTCGCCCCGCTTGATCATGTACATCATTGCCGATGTTCCCCCTTGCCTTATTGAGAGTTGTCTGTCTTCAGTACAGCTGTTATCCCATCGGGAAGCCGTCTCCGTCGCGGTCAACATTTGCAGCCTCCACCAGTGCCCAAATCCATACGAAGGGGGCAAGAAGGAAGCAACTCAGCAGACTCACACAGAGTTGAATAATACCAGCACTTGTTCGATTTGCATATAGGTTGTGGGCTCCAACAAACCCAGAGCACACAGCAAGCCACACATACGAGCTGCGCTCTAGAGTTGAAGCTGGCCGTACCTCAGGATGCGTAAATGAGGTGGCAGCGGGATCATCCCAGGGATACCCAGAAGTACCAGTAGTGAAGAAGGCCTCGCCCCCGCCAACTGATGGCGGAGGTGGAACTCCCGTGCTCTCCGCGCTTCCGCGACTTTCGGATGATCGCGGTGCCCCATTGAGCTCTTCGAAGAAACCAGAGGCTGGAAGGGTATCCCGCAACTCCGAGGCGCTCACCTGAACCATCGCCTCTTCCACTGGCGCGGCGCTGCATCCAAATACCGTACAGCCGCCGTTCTCCTCCCAGCAATCACGATGGTGAGGAGTGGCACAGATGGGGCAAACGGTGGCTGGCTCATTTGCCGCATCAATGCTGGCGCGACAATAAGGGCAAACCGGAAGGCTCATTGCGGATGGCGTTCCTGATACAGAAAGGTGTAGCGGCCAATCTGCAACTGGTCACGGTGCCGGAGCATGCGGGGCCGCGTGGGATTGCCTCCCATGTAAACCGGTCCCTGGGGCACCAGCCACAACCCAGGCCCCCGGCGCTCCAAGGAAGCATGTACTTCCTGGATAGAGGGATCCTTGAACAAATAGAGATCGCATCCCTGGCTTCGTCCAATGGTGGTAAGCGGGCGGTACAGGATGAACTGCTTTCCTGCCAGGGGCCCCGCCGAAACGTACAACCAACGCTCCTTGAGAGCGCTTTCCACTAAGCCAATGGCGGCTCCCGTGCTGAGGCCGAAAACTGCAAAGCCTAACGCACGGCTGAGGTCCCC
>CAZUAX010000013.1:0-12640 GCA_964618435.1 uncultured Solibacteraceae bacterium | reverse complement strand
AAGCTGAACACAAAACCGAGAGGAATCCCCAGCGAAAAGGCTAGTCCGCCGCGCACCAGTGCCCTTCGCCATGACCGTTCCACCAGACTCTCCGCAATGGCGCAGCCCAAGCAGCAAAACGCTACGACGGACGGGATCATGAGCGAGCCCAACCATCCCCAGGCCCCCTTCTCCGGCCCGTCTACGTACGCGGGCTCAATGATCGCCCAGCCCAGCAATGCCCCTGCAAGACCCGCAGCTCCAAGGTAGAACCAGCTCTTCAGCAGAATACTGCCACGCGGCAATCGGCCTGTTTCCGCCGGAGCCACAGCGTCGCGAATGTTTCCGTAGCGCTTACTGGAACCATCGCTACCGGCTTCGCCGCGGCGTTCCGAAAAAACTTCAGGAACCTGGGTGGAGGCATCCTCCACGCGAGCCAGATCCTCACTCGTAATGCGCAACGGCTCGGGCTTTTCCGTCATGGCCCACCCTCAGTACGAGGCTGTTCTTTAGCGGCAGGCGGGTTCACAGTGCCCAAAGGTGGTGCTGGTGACTCGGCTCCCGGGACCTTCTCGCTTCCGGATTGCTGTCCCTGGAGATCCTTCTGCAACTGCATCGCTCGCTCAACAGCGACACGCATTTCCGCTTCACTCAGGATGCGACCGTCGGGTAACGAGTACATCACCAGGGTCCGCGGTAGCAGCAGGATGCCTGCCGCCAACCCGGCCACAAACACAAGAGCCAGGCTGAAGAGCAATACCAGTTTCTTTTGCAGCTTAGATTTCTTCTGCAGCTGGAGAGCGCTTTCCTTGGGCTGCGAAGAAGCAGGCTGCGGCTCGTCCGGGCTTTCCTCATCGACATCGAACGCAGCGTCTGGTTCATCCGCTATCAAGACATCGTTCAGGTGGTCCGTATCGATGACGCGGAAAGCCGGCAGTCGCCGCAGCTTGCCGTCCATCCACCCGAAGCAGCCCTCATCTTCCGAGTGGGGATCATAGACCCAGGCCACCTGGAATGGCGCGGAAAAGAAATTCTCGTGAATGAAGGCATCGTGCCGCGAAAGGAAAATGCCAAAGCCTGGATGCGAGTGATACCACCCTACGATCCGCTTCTCCGGGTAATCCCGGTCTTTCACGGAATAGATGTGCTCCCAGGTATCTTGCGTGAAGGTGACGTGGGCGCCACCCTGCGCTGCATTTTCCCCGGGGATTGCGGCTTCGATGAGCGTGCCGTCCGGGCGTTCGTCGCCGATCAGAACACCGCAGACCTCCGCCTGCATGCTGCCCCTGGCATGCCGGTGGATCGCTTGGACAACCGCCGCTGCCACCGTCACTGTACAAGTAGCATCTATCTCATCCGGTGCGATTGCACGGAAGCGTGAATGCACCGGATGCTCCTTGGGCGGGGCCCCGTCCGGTGCCGTGGACGCGGGTTTGTTGGTCTTCGGCTTCACGCCTCCTCCTCCACCAGACCCGCAAGCACCAGGCTGGCATCCCCCTGCATCAAGTACGCTATTTCCCGCTCCCCTGCCCGAGCTACAAATACGTCATATGGAGGCAGCCCCAGCGTATCCAGAGGCCGCGTTGCCAGTTCCGGCTCTCCGCGATACGCGTGGCATAGGACGACTTCCCGCATCATTCCGTCAGCCGGATCCTTGCCATCTTCCATCGATAAAGCCCCCAGAGGCAAGAAGCACTCCTGCGCTGAGCCGCTTATCGGATGCACCAGCTTCCAAACGATATCGCGGCTGAACTCTATCGTCACCTGCTGCGACTCCAAGTCCCGTTGTGCTGTCCGCCGGAGATCTTCGAGCGTCAGGTCACAGGAGCGCTGGGGAACAGAAACTACGTGTTCCAGCGTGTAGTGGCTCTGGCAATCCGGGTCTACGCTGTACTCAGTCACGTAACTGCTATGGTGCAAGCCCTCAAACACGAAGCCCTTGCCGCTAAGCCCCGGCAACCCGTGCAGCAACTTAAGTGCTTCCTGTACCTGTATGCCCGCAATCACGGCGGAACTTGTGGGGGTAGTAGCCACCTTCCCGGCCTCTTCGTCCTCAGCGCTAAGCAGGTTGCACGACATCCTGCGGTTCAGAATCGCCCAGTCCACTTCCCCTAACGTGCATTCATAGCACGCAGGCTTGCCGGCTTCGAATACCCGGGCGACACCGTTGAGACCCTCAATGGCCCCGTCGATCCATGGCTTGCCCATTTTCCAGGCGGCCCGATTCAGGAACAAACGAGCTTCGCGATTATCAAGGCCACCCAGAATGAGATCCGCCCAGTGGAATGCGCCAAGGCCCACTTTCTGCAGCACATTGGCCCGCAATCCGCGGATGCGGGAACGGGGGTAGAGCGCGCGGACCGCCTGTGCGGCGACATCCGCCTTTGCCTTTCCCACATCGTCCTGCCGGAAAAGCACGCCACGACTCAGATTGGAAGCCTCAATCAAATCAAGATCAATCACAAACACGTTGCGGAAGCCGAGGAGCGCAAGATTCTTCAGGATTTCATTTCCCAGCGCGCCCGCGCCCACCACCAGCAAGCGCGCGGCCTCAATCACTTCCTGGCGCCACCAGGGCAATAGACGCAGACGGCTGAAGCGGTCTTCCTCCAGATCTGCTGCTTCTACCCGTACTGCCTGACGCACATCCATACCAGGAATCCTGTCTGCTAGCCTGCGGTAATCTCCGGTTGCATGCGCAAGATGTCTCCCTCGTTCACTCCTGCTTCCGCAAGCGTCTGGGTATCCAGCAACTGCCGCCCGGTATTCTTGTGGTGAAACTTGTAGCTCAGCGGTGCGCCATCTGGCCCATTTCGCGGCAATTGCAGTTTTTCAATGAGCACGGCGATAATCTTGCCCACGGCGGCATCATCCGGCAGTTCCACCGGTACACGCTTATTTTCCGTTGAATCGAAGACAGTGACGTTGATCGCAGGCATAACTCGTCCTTAACTTAGCGACGCACGGCGTCCGCGGAAGGCAGCGGGCTAGCAACCTCGGGCGAGGTTGGCCGCTGGCCGTTATTGTCCCAGAAGCGACTAAGGATCTTCTCGCCGTCTCCCTGAATGTTCCAGCCGCTGGGACTGAGCAGTGCATCTGCGCGCACCGCGAAATTCAAGTTTTCGGCATTTGGGTTGAACCGACGGTCCACCTTGAAGCTCACCACAGCAAGCAGGCGGCCGCGTTCGTCGTACACAGGCCCGCCACTGTTTCCCGGGCTAACGGGCGCAGAGATCTGCAGCAGGTTCTCCTCATGCTTTCGCATCACAATCCCTGTAGATAGGGAAAAGAATAATCTTTGGGGGTGCCCAATTACGAACACGTTCAGGCCCATCTCTGCTTCATCGAAAGGGGCAACCGGTTGGACAAATTTTGGCCCTTCGCCCGCGCGCGGAGTCCATACCAGGGCGAGGTCAAGCTCCTGGTGGCGGGCAATCACATCCCCCCGGCTAGCACCCCCATCCTTCCGGAAGAGCAGCACAGAGTCGGCCGCCCGCCGGGGCATCAACAGTCCGCTTGCATCCACCACGTGCCTGTTGGTGGCCACCAGAAAGCCTTCTGTGGTGGCCTCCAGCAGAACGCCCGCTCCCACGGCGGTCGCATCTTCAAAAGTCTTGGGGGATTGAACACTGCCAATCTCCGGGCTAATCACAAACACCAGCGGTTCCGTTTCTCTGGCGATGCGAGAAGCGGTCCACCCGGTTTCGGCAGGAAGCGTGGGATAGCCACCGCGGAACTCCATCACTGGCATCGGCGGCATCTGCCAGGCAGGCCTGGGACCAACGAAATATGCCATGCTGAATAAGAGCGTCGTCAGGAGTCCACTGGCGATTAGCAACGAGTTTGTCCAGTGTGCCCACGCAAGCTGGATGCGCGGTAGCCTCGATCCAACAGCGAACCGGACCACCACCGCTACCAAGCACAGCATTGGCAGTACAAAAACTAAAGGTAAAGTGGCGAGGCGCGCAGCCTTGGGAATGGCCGGAGCGCGCGGTGTGCTTGCTGGTGCGGCGACGCCGGGCGACACCACGCCCGATACTGGTGGAGGCGCGTTCTGCAAATCAGCAGCGGTAACGGTAATCTTGTCCATGGGCAAAACCGTGCGATCCAGTACTCCCTAGTGTAGAGGAATCACTCGAACGACACTGGCAACCACACGGCATTCGAATTTCATGAAGGATCTTCAGCAAAGTTGGTACCGGGAGAGCGGGTTTCCCTTCCTGACAGGGAATGACGTTTTCCCCTTTCCTCTCGGGAAATCTGCCTGCCGGGGAAACCATCGAAGCAGACAGGACGGCGCCTCTGATGAATGAGCATCTTTTTGCCGTGTCTCCAGCGCCCACTCTGCAATCTTTGCGGCCCGGCGCCCTGCTAATGACGGGTGCCACCGGTCTGGTGGGCGGAGGACTCATCCCTCTGCTTCGCGCCGCACAGCCTGGCCGCGACATCGTGCTGCTGGCCCGTCAACCCTCCATGCTACAGGCCCCCGGTTGCCTCGTGCTGCAGGCAGATGTCACCAAACCAAGCCTGGGAATGGACGAAAGTCACCTGGCTCTGCTTTCCCATCGAGTGACACAGATCATTCACTCCGCGGCAGACATTCGCTTCCGCATCAGTATCGCGGAATCGCGAGCCACCAATGTGGAAGGTACCCGTCGCATTCTTGATTTCGCTGCTGACTGCCCACAACTGGAACGATTTCTGCACGTCAGTACGATCTATGTAGCTGGCAAGCGCACCGGGCTGGTTGCCGAGGGACCGCCCTGCCCTTTGGCAGGATTTGTGAATACCTACCAGCAAACGAAGTTTGAGGCTGAGGAAGTGGTGATGGAGGCCATGGAGCGGATGCCAGCCGCAATTGCCCGGCTCAGCTCCATTATTGGAGATTCCCGGGATGGCGCTGTGCGGCAGTTCAACTACTTCCACCAAAGCATCAAGGCGATCCCCTGGAACCCGCTGCCCGCAATCCCCGCCGACCCCGACGCAAAAATCGACCTTGTTTCCTCAGATTGGACCATCGCCGCCCTGCACGTGCTGTTTGATGAGTGCTTCCTTCCGGGCCGTATCTACCAGCTATGCGCCGGTCCGGAACGATCCTGGACAGTGAAAGAACTGCTGGACCGCACCTATGAAGTGTTTGAGCGTCATCACGTGCATCTCCGCCTGCGCCGCAGGCCACGGATGGTGCCCTACCAGGATTTTGAGCGGGTAGTGGAAAAGATGAGCCACCGTTTGCCCTCCAGCTTCGGAGAGTGGCTGGGAGCCCTGCTGACGTTCATTCCGCACCTATCGCTGCGCCAGCAGTTCCAGAACACAGAAACTGAGGCGCTGCTCGCCGGACGGGTCCCGTTTCCGAGTTTGGAGTCATACTTCCAGCGCACCGTGGAGTATTGTGTGGCCACGAATTGGGGACGTGCGGCCGCAGATTAGGCCGATTCGTCGCTGGTAGGCGAACCGTCAGCGCTGTGTCTTTGCCCGCTCGAGCGGTTCCCGGACGTAGGAAATCTGAGTTTCGTGCAGCCGGTGGGCAACAACCTCTGCTACTCGCCACGTGTTGCCGGTTTGCTCTGTGCGCAAAATCACCTCGAAACCCGGCGCATGGGAGATGTCGGGAACTCCCAGGGCTTCCGCCAACGTGGTGGCCGAACCAGGGGCCAGCACGAACTCTCCCGCCGCTTCCGTATCGGGCTGGGTTACACCGCCCACCAGCAGCACGCGGCCACTGTGGGACAAGTTTCCAATCATCGCCACATGCGCATACGATTCACTTGGGCCGGTCTGCACGGGCTTATCCAGCGGAGGGTACCAGGGAGACTCACCGGCCCGGGGTGCCCCATTTTTCCATCTGCGCTGGATGCCGGGCTGATACCGACGGAACTGGAAGTTCAGGCCCGGTTCGAAGATCGTCACCCACGGATTTGCGGTGATCGAACCAAGAAACACGTAGTTGCCCGCTCGCAGATCCCGCGCCTGCAGGTCGCGGCTCTGCCGAAAAGACAGGCGGCGAGCATGCTCGGGATAATCGCGCGCAGCCCTCAGCGTGAGCGACGCATCCCCGATGTTCAGGAGTTCTCGCGTCACAATCGCGCGCCATTGCTCAGGATTTTCGCGCGCGGCGGGATGGTCCAAGGCAAACGCGCGTCGCGATCGGTATTCCTCAAGCCCAACGGGCTTATTGAGGAAGGTCTGCATGATGTTCACGATGGAATCGGAAGGGACGAAGTGAACAGGACCTTTTGTGCTCTCCAGAAAGTGCTCAAAGATGGAGTGCTGTGGCTCCATGGCAGAGGCGGACGTCATTGGCTCCACTTGAAAGCTGAGCCGCTCCCACCAACTTCCCAGGAAGAACGCCCCGGCAGCCAGCACAACCAAACCATAGCGGAGTATGGTTTGGCGAACTCGCCGCCAAAGCATTCCCTGGTTTGCAATGTTCACCTCCATGAGGGGAGCGACGGCAATTGCTGGGGACGAGTCCTCGACCTCTGGAGAGTTACTGGCGTTCGCCGCCATCTGCGGGCGGAGTTCGAATTGCAGCCGGTATTCCCCCTTCGGGACTTGCAGGACCAAGTCCTCCCCCACCCCCTCAGTTTCGTAGTATTCCGCCAGGCGTTGACGCAATTGTCGCATCGAAGCACGAACGATACTGTCAACTGATGGATCGAAGTCTTCACCCCGAGCGAAGAGCTCCGTACCAATCCTAGACTCGTGAATGGCCTCGCCGGAACCGGAAAAATGGTGCTGGCTCAGGTACTCAAGAAGCTGCCTTGAGCGACTGGACTTGTGAAAGGCATCACTTGCCAGGATGCGAGCCAGCAACGCACGATGTTCCGCGCTAGGTTGTTGATTCATATGCTGCAATAACCCCTGCCCCCCATCCGGATGCCCATCATTTCACCCAAATTTCACAGGGAATTCACTGAATGTATGGTCCTGTTTTATGTCATTGGTAGATAAGTTGCAACCCTTTCTCGAATTCAGGGGTCTTTGGAGGTCTTCCATGTTCGAACGCTTCACGCGTCTGCTTTGGCCGACGGTGTGCCTACTTTTCCTGGTGAGTTTGGCTCAAGCCCAAACCGCCACAGTCACCGGCCGCGTCACCGACTCCACTGGTGCCGTGGTTCCCGGAACCCAGATTACAGTCACCAACATCGCCACTGCCGCCGCCCGTGTGGTGGAGGCAAACGAGGTGGGCTTATATACAGTGCCGCTGCTGCCACCCGGTGAATACCGAATCACAGTGGAACAGCAGGGCTTCCGGTCTGTGGTTCGCACCGGCATCATCCTGCAGGTGGAACAGCGAGCCACCATCGACTTCGAACTTGAGCTTGGATCAGTCTCCGAGCAAATTGAGGTTACCGCGGACGCTCTCCAGTTGAATACGGTGGAGGCCAGCCAAGGTCAGGTGATCGACAATCAGCGAATTGTCGACATGCCGCTTAACGGGCGCGATTACAATCAACTCGCGCTCCTCTCCGCAGGCGCAGTGCAGCCTCTCGCTGGTTCGCGTTATGGCGGATTCAGTTCCGGTGGCATGCGTGTCACCCAGAACAACTTCATGCTGGATGGTGTGGATAATAACGCCGTTGAACTTGCTGGCGCTCAGCGCCAGTCAGAAATGGTGAAGCCATCAGTGGACGCAGTCCAGGAATTCAAGGTGCAAACGAACGCCTATTCCGCTGAGTATGGCCGTGCCATGGGCAGCGTGGTGAACGTAACCACGAAGTCGGGCACCAACGACCTGCATGGAACTGCATTTCACTTCCTGAGAAACGAAAAGCTGGACGCCAAGAACTATTTTGATCCTGCAGACCAGCCGCGACAGCCTTTCAAACGAAATCAGTTTGGTTTCTCGGTTGGCGGACCAGCGTTCGTGCCGAAACTATTTGACGGACGGAACAAAGTGTTCTGGTTTGGAAATTACGAGGGAACGCGGGTTCGGGAATCGAATACTGCCAACAACACGATTCCGACGCTACGCATGCGCCAAGGCGACTTCGGGGATCTGCTGGAGCAGCGGAATCGTACCATTACGGACCCCACTACCCGGCAACCCTTCCCCAACAACATCATTCCGCAAGGCCGAATCGATCCTCTGGCCGCGCGCTTGATGGAACTTTACCCAACGCCGCAATCCACCAGTGTGGCCACCAACTTCCTGTTTAATGCCCCGCTACAGAATGATGTTGAGCAATTTGGCTTCCGCTTCGACATCAATCTTGGCTCGAACGACAATATCAGCTATCGGTATTCGCAGCAGGACACCACCAGTCCGGCGGCACTGGCACTTCCTGCCCCGGCATTCGGCGGCGGATTGGATGCTGCCACACAGGGCAAGATCACAAGCGCCACTTGGAACCACATTTTCACTCCAACCTTGCTGATGTCGGTGCGTGGTGCATGGAACTTCGGTCTCTTCATTCGCGATAACCCCGCGGCCGCCGGCCGGGAGAACTTGAACGCCCTTTACGGAATTCCAGGCGGGAACCAGACGATCCCCGGTGGCTTCTCCGCGATGGGCATCACCGGCTACACCAACGTTGGCATTGGCGGCTTTAACCCCGTGGATCGTGATTCGCAGAATCGCCAGCTTACGGGCGATCTAACCTGGATCAAGGGCAAACACAACATCAAGATGGGTGCCAGCGTTCTGCGTACGCAAAACAACATCTTCAACATCCGAAACGAAATCGGCAACTACAACTTCAATGGCCGGTTCACCTCGGACGGCGCAGCCGACTTCCTGCTTGGTTGGTCTAACCAATACGTCTACGCCACCCGCGTACAGACCGATTTGCGCGGCTGGAACTACTCCACCTTCATCCAGGATGACTGGAAGATCTCCCAGCGCCTAACGGTTAACTTAGGCATGCGCTATGAGGTTACCGAACCCTTCCTGGACAAGCGCGACCGCATGGGAATTCTGGACAACTACACGGACCCGGCAAATCCTCGTCTTGTGTATGCCGGAGCTGAGGGAAGTGACCGATTCAACCGCGCAATGGTTGCAACCGACAGAAACAACTTCATGCCGCGCGTTGGCTTCGCCTTCAAGGTAGCGGACAAGACCGTGATCCGCTCCGGATATGGGGTCTTTTTCGCATTGTTTGAACCGCTTGGTGACGCGGAATGGCTGATTGGCAACCCGCCAAATTCCTTCGGTGTGAACCTTGCATCCAGCGCCACCACGCCGGCGGTCATACTTAGCCAAGGTCCGCCAGAAGGCGCGCTCACGCTAGAACGAGCTACAGGTTTGACCTTTGCTGCATACGAACGTCGTCCCAACCAGAGCTACGCGCAGCAGTGGAACTTCAATATCCAGCAGGAGCTGGCTCGCGATTGGCTGTTGGAAGTGGGCTATTCGGGTTCCAAGGGAACTCACCTTGTATCCCGCTATGACGATAACTTCTCACCTCCAGGCCCAGGCAATATCAATGCCAAGCGACCGTTGAATTCCATTGCGATTCCCGGTACTGAGATCGTAGTTTCGCCGCTTGCCGGTATCTACGGCTACCACCACAATGGCAATTCCAACTACCATGCATTGCTAACGAAACTGGAGAAGCGTTTCTCACAAGGCTTCACGTGGTTAACGTCCTATTCGTACTCGAAGACGATCGGCGACACGTGCGGCGGTGCTCCTCAAGGTAACACCGGCGGTTGCGGTTACCAGGACATCCGCAATCTGCGCGCAGAACGCTCGGTCGACAACCAGGACGTTCCTCACCGACTCGTCATGAGCGGAGTTTGGGAACTGCCATTTGGTCGCGGTCGTCGATTCGGCACCATGATGCCGGGCCCGGTGAATGCCGTTCTCGGTGGCTGGGCAGTAGGCAGCATCATTACTGCCACCAGCGGTCGTCCGTACAACGTAACGGTAAACGGAAATCTGGCAAACACTGGGAACATCCTTGTAGTCAATCGGGCCAACGTAAACGGCAACGATCCCTACGCGATTTCCCGCACTGTCGAGCAGGATTTCGACACCAGCGTATTCTCGCCCAACAGACAGTATGAGCTTGGCAATGCAGGACGAAACATCCTGCGCCAACGAAGCCAGTTTGGGTGGGATTTCTCTGCGCTGAAGGATTTCCAGATTCTGGAGGCCATGACACTCCAGTTCCGGTTTGAAGCCTTCCAGTTCACCAATACACCCCGCTTCGGCCAGGCTGGCGCGGTGGTGGGCACCAATACCTTTGGCCAAATTACGGGCGCGGCTACCCCGCGTAACCTGCAGTTTGGCTTGAAACTGATCTGGTAACTCCTCTAGGGCCGGCTGTCTTCGCTGCAGCCGGCCCCTCTTTTTCGCCACCCTGCGGCATTTGGCTTTCGCAAGGCTGCACTTGGATGCCGCACCTGAATTTCCTTCTGGAGCAGACCGATGAATCGCAGAACCTTTCTTGGCGGACTTTCCGCCGCCGCCCTTACCGCGCAGTTTGGACGGGCTGCCAACGGCAAGCCCTGGAACATCCTGATGATGTTCTCTGACGACCACGCCTGGCAGGCCGTCAGCGCCTATGGGGGTAAACTCAACAAGACCCCCCACATAGACCGGATTGCGCATGAGGGCATGCGCTTTGACCAAGCTCTGGTTACCAATTCCATCTGCGCTCCCAGCCGTGCGGTGGTGCTTACTGGCAAGCACAGCCACCTGAACGGAGTGATTGATAACGCCAAGCCCTTTGATAGCGCACAGCAGACCTTCCCCAAGCTTCTGCAGGCGGCCGGTTACCAGACTGCCATGATCGGCAAGTGGCACTTGAAGACTGATCCGACAGGGTTCGACCACTGGGAAGTGCTTCCTGGCCAAGGCAGCTATTACAACCCGGACTTCCTGTTTAAGGGCGGTCGCCACCGTCGCGAGGGCTACGTCACCGACATCATCGGCGACCTGACGCTCGATTGGCTGAAGAATGGCCGCGACCCCAACAAGCCATTTTTGCTGTTCAGCCAGCAGAAAGCGCCACACCGGAATTGGATGCCCGCTCCAAACAAGATGTGGATGTACGAGGGTGAGAACCTTCCTGAGCCCGAGACGCTTTTTGACAATTACGAAGGCCGCGCGACGCCAGCCCGTCTGCAGGAGATGGAAATCGACCGCCACATGCGGTGGAACCACGACATGAAGGTTCCCGAATGGGCAGACAAGTCCTTCGGGAAGGGCAACGACAACAACGCGGAATTCGCACGGATGACCCCGGAACAGAAGCGCCAGTGGGACGCCGCCTACGGCCCTCGCAACGCCGAGCTGTTCAAGAAGAATCCCCAGGGCCGCGATCTCGTCCGCTGGAAATACCAGCGGTATATCAAGGACTACCTGCGCTGCATCTCGTCAGTTGATGACAATGTAGGCAGAGTCTTGAGCTACCTGGATGCGGCAGGACTCACTGAGAACACCCTGGTGGTTTACAGTTCCGACCAAGGCTTCTACCTTGGGGAGCACGGATGGTTCGACAAGCGCTGGATTTACGAAGAGAGCCTGCGTACGCCTCTACTGATGCGCATGCCGGGCGTGATTGAGCGTGGCAGCGTGAATCGTCACCTGGTATCGAACCTGGACCTCGCCCAAACCTTCCTGGATGTAGCGGGACAGCCGCAGCCTAGCGATATGCAGGGCGCCAGCATGCTGCCCCTGCTGCGCGGCCAGCAGCCTGCCGACTGGCGCAAGACCTTCTACTTCCATTACTACGAGAAGGGCGTTCACAACGTCGCTCCGCATGATGGCGTACGCACGGATCGCTACACGCTGGCGCACTTCTATGAGACCAGCGAGTGGGAATTGTATGACCTCACCCGCGACCCTCAACAGATGCGCAGTGTCTATGCGGACGACGCCTACCAGAGTGTAGTCAACGAACTGAAAGCCGAACTTGTGCGGCTGCGGAAGCACTACAAGGTGGACAGCTAGCAGGAATGGATAGCGGAGCCCGGTCACGGGCTCCGCTATCCTTAAGTGAATGCAATCGGTTACGGTAAGCTACCGCGCGGCGCGCAGGCTGGAACGAGGCCATCCCTGGGTGTTTCGGTCAGACTTGGAGAAGACCCCTGAGCTGGCACCCGGCTCTGTCGTTCGTGTGGAGCAGCCATCCGGCAAGCTGCTGGGAGTAGCCCACTACAGCACCCAATCCCAGATCGCCCTGCGCTTGCTCGACCGCAGGGAACGCTTGATCGACGACACCTTCCTGAGGGAACGCATCCAAGCTGCCATTGACTTTCGGCAACGCGTGGTTCGGGACAGTGATGGCTACCGGATGGTTTACGGGGAAGCCGATTTCCTGCCTGGCCTGGTGGTGGACTACTACGCAGGCTGCCTCGCGATACAGACCCTCAACCAAGGTATGGACGCGTTTCAACCAGTAATTGTTGAGGTGCTGCAGCAGCTCTTGCAGCCAACTGCAATCGTAGAGAAGAATGAAGCTCACGTGCGCGTGCTGGAGGGGCTGCCCTTGCGTAGCGGCATCCTCCGTGGAAATCTTCCCGAAGGCCTCACCATCACGCTGAATGGACTGCGCTTCTCCGTAGACCTGCTGAGCGGCCAAAAGACTGGATTCTTCCTCGACCAGCGTGAAAACTATGCCGCTGTGCGGCGATTTGCCCGAGGGCGTGCCCTCGATTGCTTCACCTATGCCGGGGGCTTTGCGCTGCATCTGGCTGGGGTCTGCGA
>CAZUAX010000012.1:43955-53426 GCA_964618435.1 uncultured Solibacteraceae bacterium | reverse complement strand
GATCAACGCCAAGCCGTGGCCGGTGTTCGATTTGAAGTACGACAGGCATGGCTGAACTGGAACTCCGTAAGGGAGCGGCTGGCAGTGGCAACCGCCACCGTCGCTGAAGCGGAGGAAAGCCTGCGGATCACGCGGGACCGCTATGAAAATGGACTCGCCACCGTCACTGATCTGCTACGCACGGAATCCGCTCTTTTGGGCGCAAAGACCAACTATCTGGCGGCCCTCTTCGGCCAGCGAACGGCGGCTGTGCAGTTGGAAGCCGCCCGTGGCACCCTTGAGCCTGCCTCTAACCTGTTCGATTGAGAACCTGAAATGCAAGATCTGTTTCACTTCCATCTGGCGCCACGCGCGACTGCCGGGCAACAGCCCGTTCGAAGGAGATTTCCGATGCGCACAAACAGAGCCCTCGCGTTGACCATGGCACTTGCTGCCGTCACCGTGTTGAGCAATTGTGGGGGCGCAAGTCACGAATCGCCCACTCAGGAACCCGCACGCGAAACAGTGCGCGCAGCCACCGTGGTGGTAGCGCGCGAATCCGTCCCGGCCTTTGTGGAGGGAACGGGAACTGTGGAGGCTCGCACGGAAACGCAGGTTGCGGCACGTGTGATGGGCTACATTCAGAGCATCGCGGTGCGCGAAGGCGACCGGGTATCCGCTGGACAGACGCTGGTGGAGATTAGCGCCTCCGAACTCAACTCCGGAGTGGAGCAGGCACGGGCGGCAGGGCAGGAAGCCCAAGCCGCGCGGTTGGAAGTGGAGAGTGCCATCGCCGCGGCCGAAAGCCAGGCAAAGCTGGCCGAGGCCACCTTCAACCGGATGCGCAATCTGCACGAACGGAAGTCAATCTCCGACCAGGAGTTCGATGAAGCGAGCGCCCGCAATGCCGCGGCGCAAGCAGCCCTGAAGATGGCCCTCGCCAAGCGTGACCAAGTGGAGCAGAAGATCCAACAGGCGGCGGCCGCGCAACGCTCCGCTGAGACACAGCTTGGTTACCTGCGTCTCCAGGCGCCATTCACGGGAATTGTAACTGCGCGCATGGCCGAGCCTGGCACGTTGGCCGCACCGGGCATGCCGCTGTTGCGTGTTGAGCAGGCAGGCTCCTACCGGCTTGTAGCCAGCTTTCCTGAATCCGTACTGGGAAGCGTGAAGCTTGGACAATCCCTGCCGGTAACCGTTGAGGCACTCGGCGTAACTACCGAGGGAACACTGGCCGAAATCGCTCCCACGGTGGATCCTGCTACGAGGACAATTACGCTGAAGATCTCGCTCCCCGCGCATAACTCTTTGCGGAGCGGGCTATTTGGCAAAGCGAAGGCTCCGGTGGGCACGCAGGACCTGTTGCAGATTCCGGATACCGCAGTGCGGGATACGGGGCAGCTGACCAGCGTATTTGTGGTGGACCAGAATGTCGCCCGCAGCCGCATGGTGAAACTTGGTGAGAGACGCGACGGCATGCGACAGGTGCTGAGCGGGCTGAACCCTGGAGACCGCATCGTCAGCAGCATTCCCGCAGGTTTGCGCGACGGAGACCCTGTGGAGGTGGCCCAATGAGCGATTCGCTCCATGCCGGCAAGCCCGGCAGCCCTCGGCTTGGCATCTCCGGACGCTTCGCATCGATCTGGATTAACAGCAAACTCACTCCCCTGTTTATCGTTGCCTCCATCTTCCTGGGCATCTTTGCGGTAATCAACTTGCCGCGTGAAGAAGAGCCGCAAATCATCGTGCCGATGATTGACATTTTCGTGGCCATGCCGGGCGCTTCCGCCAAAGAAGTGGAGATGCGCGTCACCACGCCCATGGAAAAGCTTCTGTGGGAGATACCCGGAGTGGAGTATGTTTACACCACCTCAAGCCCGGGCATGTCAATGGCCATCGTGCGCTTCTACGTGGGCGAGAACGAAGAGGACAGCATCGTCCGGCTGAACCAGAAGATGTCTGCCAATTTCGACTTGATTCCAGCGGGAGCCAGCCCGCCGCTGATCAAGCCGCGCTCCATTGATGATGTGCCCATTCTGGCGCTCACGCTGTGGAGCGATGCCTACGACGACTACGCCCTGCGCAGGGTAGCCTCGCAAGCCACGGAATACATCAAGCAGGTCAATGACGTCTCCGAAGTAACACTCATCGGTGGACAGCGTCGCGAAGTGCTGGTTAGCCTTGACCCCGCCCGCATGCAGGCCTACTCCCTGTCGCCGCCACAAATCATGCAGGCGGTACAAGGGGGCAATCAGCGCTTACCTTCTGGTCGCTTTAGCCAGCAGAACCAGGAGTTTGTTCTGTATACGGGAGACTTTCTTCGCGACGCAGCAGAAGTAGGCAACCTGGTAGTGAGCGTCGTGAATGGGCGTCCGGTTTACCTGCGCGATGTGGCCACCATCGCCGACACGGGAGAAGAGCCGGTACAAAGGGTGGAGTTTGCCCAAGGTGGAAGCTTCCGCCCGGCAGTAACCATCGCCGTGGCCAAACGGAAGGGCAAGAACGCCATCGCGGTGGCGGAGAATGTGCTCGCCAAAGTGGAGACGCTTCGCGGCAATACCATCCCGGGCGACGTAAACGTCTCCATTACGAGGCACTACGGAGAAACGGCCCAGGAAAAGTCCGACGAACTGCTCTTCCACATGATGATCGCCATTGTCTCGGTGAGCATCCTGGTGGCATTGACCCTGGGTTTCCGGGAGTCGCTGGTGGTGTTCGCCGCCATCCCCGTGACGCTGGCGCTCACGCTCACCGTGTTCTACCTTTATGGCTACACGCTGAATCGAATTACGCTTTTTGCCCTCATCTTTTCGATAGGCATTCTGGTGGATGATGCCATTGTGGTGGTGGAGAACATCGTTCGCCATGCACGAATGAAAGCCAATGCCGGGCGTCCCTTGCATGTGGTGGCTGTGGAAGCGGTGGACGAAGTGGGTAACCCCACGATTCTGGCTACGCTTGCGGTAATTGCCGCCATTCAGCCAATGGCATTCGTCGGCGGACTGATTGGCCCTTACATGCGGCCCATACCCATTGGGGCTTCCGCTGCCATGGTGTTCTCTCTGATTGTGGCTTTCCTCGTAACGCCCTGGGCCGCTGTCCGCCTGTTGAAATTGGCGGGCGAGGGTGGGCATCACGATCAGGAAGACCGCTTTACCATCCTCTACCGCAAATTCATGGGATGGGTGCTTCCAAGCGGATTGCACCGCTTTGCTTTCCTCGGCGTGGTAACCTTGCTGCTGCTAGGCTCCATGGTGCTGGTCTACATCGGCTTCGTGAAGGTGAAGATGCTTCCCTTCGACAACAAGAGCGAATTTCAGGTGATTGTGGACATGCCTGAAGGTACGCCGCTGGAGGAGACCGCGCGCACCACTCGCCTTCTTGCGGAGGCAGTGCTACAGAACCCAAATGTGGTGGATGTGCAGACCTATACAGGAACGGCCTCGCCTTATAATTTCAACGGCCTTGTCCGACACTACTTCCTGCGTCGCGGTGCGCACATGGCCGACATCCAGGTGAACCTGCTCCCCAAGCACGATAGAAACCAACAGAGCCACGACATCGCGAAGACCATACGGAATGTCCTGCAGCCCATTGCGCAATCAACCGGTGCAAACATCAAGGTGGCGGAAGTGCCCCCCGGCCCGCCCGTACTGCAAACCATGGTTGCCGAGGTTTATGGACCTACTGCCGAAGGGCGCGACGAGCTTGCAAGGCAAGTCCGGAAAATCTTTGAGGAGTCCCCAGGCGTGGTAGATATCGACTCCTACATGGAGGACGATCAGCCCCGGGTGCGACTTGTCGTCAACCGCGAAAAAGCGGCCTTGCATGGCATCACGGACACGCAGGTGGCGCAAACGCTCGCGATTGCTTCCGGGGGCCAATCGGCGGGGCTGCTCCATCAGCCGGAGGAACGCGAGGACGTGCCGATTATGCTGCGGCTGTCCCGCGAGTACCGGTCTGACCTGCAGCGATTACAGGACCTCCGCCTGACCGCCAAAAATGGCGACCTGGTCCCCATGAGTGAACTGGTGACCATCCACCATGACATTGAAGACAAGGCTATCTATCACAAGAACCTGATGCCGGTAACTTATGTCACATCCGATGTGGCCGGCGTGGTCGAAAGCCCCGTGTACGCCATCCTGGGCATCAACGATAAGGTGGACTTGCTTACTGCTCCGGACGGAGGAAAGGTGGAGCAACTTACCGCTGCACAGCCCTTCAGTGATGCCACTTATTCCGTGAAGTGGGACGGCGAGTGGCACATCACCTACGAAGTTTTCCGCGACATGGGTATTGCATTTGCGGTGGTGCTGCTGCTGATCTACATTCTGGTGGTTGGCTGGTTCCAGAGCTTCATTACACCGCTGGTGATCATGGCCGCCATTCCGTTCTCTCTGGTGGGCATTCTGCCCGCACATGGCATGATGGGCGCCTTCTTCACAGCCACCTCGATGATCGGCTTCATTGCGGGGGCGGGCATCGTGGTGCGCAACTCCATTATCCTTGTCGATTTCATTGAACTGCGCCTGAATGAAGGAAGTCCGCTCCGGGAAGCGGTTGTGGACGCGGGTGCGGTTCGCTTCCGTCCCATGATGCTAACCGCTGCCGCAGTGGTGGTGGGCTCCGCCGTAATTCTGTTCGACCCCATCTTCCAGGGATTGGCTATCGCGCTCATGGCAGGCGAGATCGCTTCGCTGCTGCTATCTCGCATGACGGTGCCAATCGTTTACTACATCATCAATTCACGCAAGAAAGAGAAGGAGACGCTCGCATGAACGTGGAAAGAATGCTCCGGATGATTGCCGGTATTGTGGTGCTGGCTACACTCGCGTTGGGCCATTTCGTGAACCCCAACTGGTACTGGTTTACGGCTTTTGTCGGGTTGAATCTTTTCCAATCCGCCTTTACGAACTGGTGCCCGATGATGACTATCCTGCGTAAGTTGGGGGTAGAGAGCTGCGAGGCGCCAGCCAGGCACGCGTAGTGGGCGTCACGCCTTGGAGCCACACAGCGCAAGCAGAAACCAGCGAACGCAGACGTTAGCGACTAGGCCTGCGTCAGGAATGCGTCAATACGGGCGCGGTCGTCGCTGCTTAACTTCAAGCTGGCAGCCCCCATCACGCCCTTTGCCTGCGCGGCGTTGCGCATCCCCACGATAGCGCCGGTAATGGCTGGGTGACAAAGAGTCCATGCAATAGCCACTTCTCCAGCCGAGACGTCATAGCCTGCGCCGATCTCCCGAAGAAGCTCCACCAGTGCCAGGTTCTTCGAGAGCTTTGGCTCCTGGAAATCGGGCACACGCTGCCGGTGATCATCTTCAGGCATTGCCGCAATTCGCTCGGCGGTCATCTTGCCGGTAAGCAAGCCGGAACGCATGGGCGAGTAGCCAATCACGCCGATGCCATTCTGCTGGCAGTAGGGCAGTTGTTGGTGTTCAATGTCCCGCATAAGCATGTTGTAGGGCGGCTGCAGGGACGTGATGGGAGCAAGGGGAGCAATACGCTGCAGTTGCGCCACGCTGAAGTTGGAAACACCAATCCAGCGCACTTTTCCCTGCTGTTTCAGAGTTGCGCAGGCCTCCCATCCTTCTTCGATATCTTCGTCGGGCTCCGGCCAGTGGATCTGGTAGAGGTCGATCGTATCCACCTGAAGTCGGCGCAGGCTGTCTTCACACTCGCGCATCACGGAAGCGCGCTTCAGCACTTTGCCAATCTCCCGCTGTTCGTTCCAAACGCGAGCGCACTTGGTAAAAATCAGCGGCTTCTCCGCGAGATCCTTCACTGCCCGTCCCACTACCTGCTCCGCATGTCCAAGGCCATACACGGCGGCGGTGTCAATCCAGTTGACACCCGCGTCCAGCGCGGCGTAAATCGCGGCGACGCTTTCCTCATCATCTTGCGGACCCCAGCCGAACTTCCAGTTGCCTCCGCCCATTGCCCAGGCACCAATGCCAAGCACGGTGATGGCAAGATCGCTGTTTCCAAGAATACGTGTATCCATGCTGAGGTTCTTCTCCAGGAGCCGAATCAAGCAAGTGCTTCACGGGAAGCACCCGCAGAAATATCCGCACAGCGCTCCACTGGCAGCACGTAGCTGGCTGAGATCTTACCGCCAAAGCAGGCGGCCACATCGCCACCCTGCTGACGGGCGCGCAGTGTGTAGCGACCATGGTACCGATAGACGTTGCCGTCCACAAGGTATTCCAGAGGCAGAGCGGCGGTATCGAGTTCGCAGAAGGCCAGGTCCGGTAGCGCCTGCACGGACTCGGGCGGACAGGGGAAATTCACATTCCAGTAGCCAAGTTCGGCTCGCGGACGAGAGAGCAAATCCTCAACCACATCACGCGCCCAGCGGGCCGCTCGCTTCCAGTCTTTCTCGGTGAGCGCGCGGTCGCGGTAATGCGAAAGCGCAAACCCGGAGACTCCGCGTAGGACTGCCTCGCGCACCGCAGCCACCGTGCCGGAGTGATAGACGTCAACGCCCAGGTTGCCTCCATCGTTGATTCCGGAAAACACCCAGTCCACTTCACCCTGCAGCAGGTGCAACCCCACGCGTGTGCAATCCGCGGGTGTGCCTTCCACGGCATAGCGGCGGGGTCCAAGATGGAAAACGCGGAAGGAGGACTCAGTTGCCGAATGTCCGCAGCCAGACATGCCGGTAGCGGGCGCCACCGTCCATACTTCGCCAAACTCCTCCAGGGCCGTGGCCAGAGCAGCAATGCCTGGAGCGTCAATACCGTCGTCGTTCGTTAGTACAATGCGCACTCCTCCAGGATAGCGTGTGGGACAAAGTTGGCTTTCTGAAACCCGCCAACTGGTTACGGGCGGCGCGCAGCGTGCTTCCTCGATATACTTTTCGGCATCATGCAACCTCTCGTAATTCGCACACCCTTGAGAGTCGCGCTGGCCGTACTCATCGCCCTAGTGCTGATGGCAGGCTCCGCCACCGCCCAGAACGACCCAGGCAAAGAAGAGTGGATTCAACTCTTCAATGGCAAGAACCTGGATGGCTGGATGCCAAAGATCACAGGCTACGCGCTGAACGACAACTACGCAAACACATTCCGCGTAGAAAACGGCGTGATGAAGGTGGCCTACGATAAGTATTCCGACTTCGGCGGACGTTTCGGCCACATTTTCTACAAGGATTCATTCTCCTACTACCGGATTCGTGTGGAATACCGCTTCGCTGGTGCGCAGGCACCCGGCGGCCCTGGGTGGGCAACCCGCAACAGCGGAATTATGATTCATGGCCAGACCCCGCAATCCATGGGTAAGGATCAGGACTTCCCCATCTCTATCGAGGTGCAACTGCTTGGCGGACTCGGACAGGGAGCGCGACCCACATCCAACTTGTGTACTCCTGGAACCCATGTAGTGATCGATGGCAAACTCGAGACGCGACACTGCATCCAGTCCACTTCAGATACCTTTGACGGCGACCAGTGGGTAACCGCCGAGGTGCTGGCGCTGGGCGATGCGGAGGTCGTGCATTTTGTAAACGGGAAGCAGGTACACCGCTATGTGATGCCACAGGTGGGAGGACCCAACGTCAGCAAGCACGATCCGGCTGTGAAGCAGGATGGCGTACTTCTGCGGGGAGGCTCAATTTCTCTGCAGAGCGAGAGTCATCCGGTGGAGTTCCGCAAGGTGGAACTGCTCAACCTGGAAGGCTGCATGGACCCAAAAGCGAAGAACTACAAGAGCTACTTTGTGAAGGCAAACAACGCTGCGTGTGTGTACTAGCACCTGATGGGTGCCGTGTCTTGGACCGTAACGAATTTGCAAGGAGAAATTAGACCTCGCAAATGATCGCAAACAGAGATACACTCCACAACATCACTCATTGGCTTCGTGTCTGGAGATCATGTGGGTGGCAATCAACTGGGAGGCAACATGGTAACGTACATTTCTCTACTCAAGTTCACGGAACAGGGGCTCAAGGGGATCAAGGATTCCCCGAAGCGAGTGGAAGCTTACATCAAGCGGGCCAAGTCCCACGGAGTGAAGACCGTCTCTGTGCATTACACAATGGGTGGCGCCGATCTCGTCCTCATCAGCGAGGCTCCCGACGAGGCCACTTTAATGACGGTGCTACTGTCTCAACTGGGCTTCGGCAATGTGACGGCCACCTCGATGCGCGCCTTTTCTATCGCGCAGATGAAGGATTTCCTGAAGGACCAAGCCTAGGCAGCCACCAGAGGCTGGATCCCGAAGAAAAGCGCCGGAACCGTCGACGTAAGGACGGTACGGTGCGCTTCCCGCACTCCAGCCTATGGCTCGTCCGCCCGGGCAAGTTCGAGAAGGGCAACAAGCTGATCCAGTTGGGCTTCGGTCATTAGGGGCAGGGCGGAATGATTAAACTTTTCCAGAGCAGGATCAATCCCACCCAGCAAATCCAGGCCACGCGGAGAGATGATGGCATAGACTACCCGGCGGTCTTTATCGCAGCGCAGCCGGGTAACCCAGCCATGCGACTCCATGCGGTCCAGCAGGCGTGTAATGCCAGGCGTTTCCTCGATAAGCCGCTGTCCAATTGACAGGGTTGGTAGTCCCTTTGGCCCAGCGCCACGGAGAATGCGCAACACATTGTATTGCTGAAGCGTGACGCCGTGCGGTTCCAGGATGGCAGCAATGCTCCGCCGGACCAGATCCGCGGTCTTCATGACGGCAAGCATCGCTTCCTCTTGCTTGGAGGCGAATGGCTTCGACTGCTGCAACTCGTCTTGCAGCTTGCGGATTTTCATGCAGTGATCCTCTCCAGGCGCTTACGGCCACCAGGCGCGCTACCATCGTAGGCATGCACACAGTGCGGGAGCGCTGCTCTTGGGCAAAAGGCGACCTTTATACCATTTATCACGATACGGAGTGGGGTGTCCCATCCCACGATGATCGGGATTTGTTTGAAATGCTCATTCTGGAGGGCGCCCAAGCCGGTCTAAGCTGGCAAACCATCCTGAATAAGCGCGAAAACTACCGCAGATTGTTCCACCAGTTCGACGCCGAACGCGTGGCCCGTTTTGGTGATGCGCAGATCGCAGAACTGCTGGCGGATGCGGGTATTGTGCGAAATCGCGCCAAGGTCCATGCAGCGGTAGGAAACGCGCGCGCTTTTCTGGATGTACGGCAGCAGTTCGGAAGCTTCGATGCTTACCTATGGCGGTTTGTGGATGGCCAGCAGAAGCAGAACGCGTGGCGAACCCTATCTGAGGTTCCTGCAGTGACGCCAGAAGCCAAGATGCTCAGCAAAGACCTGCTGCAGCGTGGATTCAAGTTCGTGGGGCCAACCATCATCTATGCGTACATGCAGGCAGTAGGAATGGTGAACGACCACCTCACCACCTGCTTCCGTTGGGAGGAAGTCCGCCAGTTGAGCAAGTAGCGAAAAGGGCGGGTTCGTTTTCGCAATACGCGCCGATTCGAGGCGCGGTGTTGTTTTGCAATACGCGCCGACTCGAGGCGCGATCTTGTTTTGCAATACGCGCCG
>CAZUAX010000012.1:10522-43855 GCA_964618435.1 uncultured Solibacteraceae bacterium | reverse complement strand
GCGCCGACTCGAGGCGCGATCTTGTTTTGCAATACGCGCCGACTCGAGGCGCGATCTTGTTTTGCAATACGCGCCGACTCGAGGCGCGATAATGGGTTTAGGATTTGCCCGGATGGGATACGGGCCCCGCCATGGATTTCATTGAGCAGGTAAAGAGCCAGATCGATATCGTCCGCGTAGTGGGGGACTACGTTCGCCTGAAGCGCCAAGGCGCAGGGGAACGATACGTCGGTCTTTGCCCTTTTCATACGGAAAAGACGCCTTCCTTTTCCGTGCATGCCGGACATGGCTTCTATAAGTGCTTCGGCTGCGGCGCGGGCGGAGATGCCATCAAGTTCGTGATGGAGATGGAGGGCTTCACTTTTTTTGAGGCGTTGAAAGCCATCGCGGAACGCAACGGTATTCCACTGCCGCGCAGTGCCGACTATTCCGATGAGGACGCCAAGAAACGAACCGACCTCTACCGCTTAAACGAAATGGCGCAGGACGTATTCTTTCGCAACTTATGGGGACCGGCAGGAGAGCTAGCCAGGGACTATCTTTCCCAAAGGGGAATCAGCGACGCGCAGGCGAAAGATTTCGGTTTAGGCTATGCCAGCCCGGGTGGCACCGATTTAGTGCGCTTGTTTGAGCGCCAGAAATTGAATGCTGCGCTGTTGGAAACTTCGGGGCTGGTGAAGCGGCGCACTTCGGGCGATGGTTTCTACGATACTTTTCGCGGACGCCTAACCTTTCCCATCCATAACGAGAGTGGGAAACTCGTCGCCTTCGGCGCCCGTGTGCTGGAACCGGAGGTACAGCCGAAGTATTTGAATTCACCGGAGACAGAGGTCTACAAGAAACGGAACGTGCTCTACAATTTCCACCGGGCGAAAGAGAGCATGCGGCGCACGGGGCGCGCCGTGCTGGTGGAAGGCTACATGGACGTTCTTGGAGCATGGGCTGCCGGGGCAACGGAAGCAGTGGCAAGTTGTGGCACCTCACTGAGCCCTGAGCACGTTCGTAACATCCGGAGGCATACCGATGTGGTGGTGGTGAACTTCGACCCGGACCGCGCCGGAGAAAACGCCACAGAACGCTCTATCCAGGTTTTGTTGGACGAAAGCATGGATGTGCGCGTACTGCAGTTGCCGGGGGGGCTGGACCCTGATGAGTTTGTACAGGAGCATGGGGCAGAAGCTTACCAGGACGCGATTGCCAATGCACGCGGGTACTTTCTTTGGCTCGCTGACCGCGCGAAGTTGCGCTTTGACACCAGCACCACCTCTGGCCGGGTGAACGCTCTGCAGTTCCTGCTACCTGCCATTCAGAAAGTCAACAGCCGGCTTCGCCGAGCCGCGCTTGCGGACGAAGTGACGGCCTATCTCGGAATTGAGCGCAGCATGGTACTGGAACAGTTCAAGTCAGCGGCACTGGCGCGGCGTCACGACGACTTGATCGCCTCATCCGCACCGGAGAGTAGCCACCTTGAGCAGATCCTGATTAGTTGCCTGGTGAATCAGCCGGAAGTGGCGACGGAGTTGCTGCCTTTTCTGGCGCAGTTGGATGGATGGCGGAAGTTGCCGTCCGCACCGGTAATGGATGCCATGATCCGGGCATGGCAGAATGGCGAACCGTTGCGCTTCTCCACCATTGAGCCGCGTCTGAATTCTGCCGATAAAGACATTTTGAGCAAGATGTTGTTGGACGAGGAGGTGCACAAGGAATCACTCACGCGTGATCAGGCAATTGCCTGTTTACGAAAGCTTGACTTGATCCAAATTGCCGATTTTCGACGCGATATCAAGCGACGTGTGCGCGAAGCAGAGCAGCAGGGAAATCTGGAAGAGGCCATGCGCCTCTCTGAGCAATTGATTCAGCTTGACGCACAACGACTTCATCAGTAGCCGCGTCAAAAGTGCAAATGCCGTTTCATGAATTGCCCTGCCGGATGTTCACAGCAAACGGTTGTTGTACAATTGGCCAAATTAGGGGCAGTTGCCCCGGGAGTTGGTGTTCAGGGTGTCCATCGAACACAATATCGGGCGTATCCGTGATAACGACGACCCGTCGTCAGAGGCTGGCTACGATCTATATAGCGCTGTCAATCAGCTAGTAGCCGACGACGCAAGTGCACAACCTGAGTTGGACGAGATTCTTGCGGACCTTGAATCATCCGACGCGGAACTTCTGGAAGAGGTGAAACTCGCTTCCGCAAAGCGAGCGGCAGAGCGCGATGACTTGGGCGACTCTGACCTTGGCACAGAGACTGGCGACAAGACCAACGACCCGGTGCGAATGTACTTGCGGGAGATGGGAACAGTTGCCCTGCTTACGCGGGACGGAGAAGTGGAACTGGCCCGTCGCATGGAGCATGGCGATCACATTGTTGCGAAGGCTCTTTCCCGCTGCCCACTGGTGCTGAAATGTCTGGAGCGCATTCGTGATGGCATCGTGCGCAATCCGGATGCCATCTACGATGTATTGGTGCTCCCGGAAGAAGTTCCTGAAGAGCGTATGAGCGAGCGCCATGTCCAGGAATTCGATGAATCGGTAAGCGCAATCTGTCGAGAGTACGAGCGTTTGCAGCCCACCCTTAGCCAGAGCATTAATCGAAAGACGCGCCGTGGCCCTACCGTTGCGCGCATGGAAGCGGCTCGGGCTGCAGTGAAAATCTCGCGTGCTTTTTGCGAGATCCCCTTCACATCACAGGTCTATCGCACGCTCGCGGTTGAGGTGGGCACAGCTCTGGACAAGCTGGTACCCACTGAGAAGGAAGCCAGCCGGCTCCATTTAGTGCTAAGCGAGGGACGAATTACAGACCGGGGACTGGAGCGCGAATTGCGTCGCCAGTTAAAGGACCTGCGCGACCGCCTTGCGCTGATGGAAGAAGAGTTTGGAACAGATGCCTCCCAGCTTGCTCGAACAATGGAAATGATTGAACGCGGACAGGCGGAATCGGAGGCGGCCAAGAAGCAGTTGATTGAAGCAAATTTGCGCCTGGTAGTCTCAATTGCCAAACGGTACACCAACCGTGGCCTCCAGTTTCTTGACTTAATCCAAGAAGGCAATATCGGCCTGATGAAGGCTGTGGAGAAATTTAATTATAAACGTGGTTATAAATTTTCAACGTATGCGACCTGGTGGGTCCGGCAGGCTATTACCCGCGCCATTGCGGATCAAGCCCGCACCATTCGTATTCCGGTGCATATGATTGAGACCATCAATAAGCTGGTGCGTACACAGCGGGTAATGCAGCAAACCTTGGGGCGTGATCCTACCACGGAAGAACTTGCTCGTGAGCTGGAATTACCGGTCAACAAGGTCCGGAAGATCATGCGTGTGGCGCAGGAACCCATCTCCCTGGAAACGCCTGTAGGTGAGGAAGAAGAGTCCCACCTGGGTGATTTCATCATCGACAAGCGCGCCGCCAACCCCTCGGAGGCAGTCATCAATCTCAACCTGCGCGAGCAGACCGCCGAGGTGTTGCGAACCCTAAGTCCACGTGAGGAAAAGATCATCAAGATGCGATTCGGCTTGCAGGATGGCAGCGAGCACACCCTTGAAGAAGTGGGGCAGCACTTCGCGGTAACGCGCGAACGCATCCGCCAGATTGAGGCAAAGGCGCTTCGCAAGTTGCGCCACCCCAGCCGAAGCTTCCGCTTACGCACTTTCTTGCACGGTGGTCCGCCAATCGACTAAACCCCGGCAGCGCCTTCGCAAGCAGTTTCCAAAATTGCCTAGCCGTGAGGCTCTTGTTTCTCCAGAAGAATGGCATCGCGCTGGGGATGAGGAGCGGGTGGCGGAGGTGTAAGAGTGACCGCCGGACTCCTTCCCTTCGCTGGTTTTGCCCATGTGCCTGGCCGGGCCTTTGTAGGCTGCGGCGCCGGCTGACGCGGTTTCCGAAACGTTCCTTCGTGCATGGCACACTCCTTTTGCGTGGGCGGCAAACCACAAGTCGTGTGATCTCCCGCCGGGGCGGCGCTCCGCACGGAACGCCGCCCCCCTTGCTCTTGGTCTGTAGCAGTACGGCTCAGCAGACGGCGGATCCTCTCCAGCGAATTTCCACTGTCTGCAGGAACCGGCTGGCTAGCTCACGTCGTTTTCGCGGACACTCTCGCCGAACACCAGCACGTGTCCGTCTGGGTCAAGCAATTCAAACTCGCTCATTCCGTCGGATGTGATGCGTATGGGGCTTACCTTTGCGCCCTTGCCACGGACCTCATCGCGAAAGGCCACCAAGTCATCCGGAAAGAAATAATACGCCGCCTTTTTGTCGCGCTCGACAATGTCAATGGGAGGAGGCGCCTCGCCAGAATCGGACAGAATAATTTCAGCATGACCGCGGCGCAGGAAATGCCAATCCTCTTTTCCGCCGTGCTCGTGATGATCCACTGCCTGAAAGCCGAGAGTATCTACGAAATAGTGCAGGGAATTGGCGAGATCATCGCACAACAGAATGGGAATCACGCGCTCCATGGTGGACATCGGAATCTTCCTCCTGAGTTTTGCGGATCGGACAGACGCGGCAGCGGGAACGGACGAGGCGGGCGGGGCTCGCAACCGGCGAGGTGCGCCGGACGTCATCCGTGCCGGTATGCCCGGGAAAACAAATGGGGACGCGCCGCTCATGCATTCACATCAGCGGAATGGCCACGGTGCCGGCTCTGGGGCAAAGCGGGGGAGTGACTGCTCGGGACCGGACAACGCAGTGCGGGTCCGCTCTCGTCGATGCAAGGCGGGAGTGAGCCCACGTTTCCGGCCAGCGCCCCGTATGGAACCGGCCACCGCGGCATTGCGCGCGAACCTTTGTTCGCGCGTCAAGTCGTACTGTTTTCCTGGCTCCAGTTTACGCCCAAAATCCGAAAAGAGAACCCTAAACTTGGAATCAATAGCCGATTTTCACAAAGGATCCGCGGCAAGTGGCGGTCCACGCCATCTTGGATTGTCCATCTTGCCTTGTCCACCATGAAAGCAAACGTAGCGATATGCTGAACGAAATAGCCCATGACCCGATTAGCCCAGCTGCAGATGAGTCTTGTGGCGATAACCGCCTGTCAGAAGTGCGGGAAGTCTATGCGGATACTGGTCTATGCAGGGTGCGTGTTGGGGCTTAGTGTCGTGCCCGCGGCGCTGGCGCAAGGCAATCGCGCCGAACCAGACAAGGCAATGGATGCAGCCATCAACGCGTTTCAGCAGGGCCGTTTCGCAGAAGCGGAATCGCAGTTGCGAGGGCTGCTGGAGTTGCGCCCGCAGGATGCACACGCGTGGAAGGTGCTAGGTGTGGTGCATGCAGCGCAGGGCCAGCATAATCTGGCCAGCGAGCCGTTCACCAAAGCCTGCGATTTGGACGCGAAGGAACCGGATGCCTGCTATTACCTGGCACGCAACCACTACCTGCTAAACCGGTTTGCCGAATCGCTAACGATGTTTGACCGCCTACACGCAGCCGAGCGCCTCGACTGGCGCTACCTGAATGGGCGTGGACTGGCTCTCAGCGGATTGGGCCGTTATGCGGAAGCGGAGCACGCTTTTCAGCAAGCCGTGAAACAGGAACGTGGCGCCGCGACGCTGGATGAAAAGCCCGCCATCAACCTTGGCTCACTGCATCTGCGGGCGGGGAACCCTGACCGAGCGGTGCGCGTGCTGCGCGAGGTCACCAGCACCCATCCCAACGCGGCGCGCGCATGGTTTGAGCAAGGAAAGGCAGAGCTGCAATTGGAGGAACTGGACGCGGCGCTGGCATCTTTGAATCGCGCTGTCGCGGCCCGCCCCCGCTATCCGGAAGCACACTTGCTGCTGGCTAAGATCTATTCGCGGCGCGGCAACCCGCAGAAAGCGGCCGCACATCGAAGGCTAGCGGGAATGCGCTAACGGAGGACCAACCCGCTCCACCAAAAGCCACTTCCCCGCTGGCGGATCTTCGAGCACTTGCTCTGCCCCATCGGGCCAACGAATCCATGCCCGCGTCAGCCTTGCATTGCCTAAACCGAAATGAACGCGGAAATCACTGCTGCTGGCGTAGCCCACTGTGGTTTGAACGGCATTCGTGAGCTTCGTGCCGTTGTCTAATTCCAGCGTCACCTTTGCGCCCAATGCCAGGCGATTGGCACCGGGTTGCCGGAGGTTGAAGCCTACCCAGGACGCGTTCCCGCATCGATTCTCCAAGAGCAAAGGCGTCTGGTTGAGGCGCGTAAGCACCACATCCACGCAGCCATCGCCATTCAGGTCTCCAAAGGCCGCGCCACGGTGTAGCGCCGCGCCCACAGCTTCAAGCCCCGCGGCAGCCGTGACATCCACAAACCGTTTGCCGTCCACTCCCGCCAGCAAACGGCTAGGCTGCCGGCTCTGGCGACTGGAATACATCTCCGTGTTGGAGTTCACGTCGCCGCCTGCCACAAAAAGATCTTTCCATCCGTCGTTGTTTAGGTCCAGGACGCCAAGGCCCCAGCCGGTATGGGCCAGCGTCGCCTTCCCAAGTCCGCTGGGATAAGTGATCTCCGCAAACACGCGATTGCCGAGGTTGCGAAAAAGGGGCCAGGTTTCATTCGCAAGTGCAGTGACAAAGATGTCCGGCAACCCATCGTTGTCAATGTCGCGGACATCAGCACCCATCGACGAAAGTGCCAGGCCATCGTCATTCAACGCTACGCCGGCATCGAAGGCCCCCTCCCGGAACGTGCCCCCCTCTTCCTGAAAGAAAAGGAAGTTGGGAACCGTATCGTTGGGGACGAAGACATCCAGGCGCCCATCGCCATCCACATCCGCAATCGACAGGCCCATACCCTTACCGATATGCGCTGCAATACCCGCCTCGCGCGACACCTCGGTAAACCGGCCATTCCCGTCGTTGCGAAAGATCTGGTTCGCAGTGCCCTTGTACATATCCGGATGGCAGTAGGTGGGCACTTTGCGAAGGGTGTCACCACAGACGGGTTCAGCCGCAGGGTCCCACTGGACATAGTTCACGACGAACAAATCGAGGTCATCATCGCCATCGTAGTCAAGCCAGCCGGCCGACACCGCCCATTGCTCCTCTCCTGCCTTGGCTGCAAGCCCAGCCGCGACGGTACGGTCCTGAAACGTGCCGTCTCCGCGGTTCCGATACAGGGTGTTGCCGCGAACTCCGGTGACGAAGAGGTCAAGGAAGCCGTCGCCATCGTAGTCTCCCGCAGCCACGCCCATGTCGTAGCCCTGCCCGGAAATGCCGGCAGCATCAGTGACATCCTGGAAGCGGAAATCACCGAGATTGCGATAGAGCCGGTTTGCCCACTTGGGGCCATCCTTACGCAGTGTGCCGATGGGAGCACCGTTGACGAAGTACAGGTCAAGCAGGCCGTCGTTATCGAAATCGAAAAGGGCTACGCCGCCCGTCATGGTATCGATGAGGCGCTTGCGATCCGTGGCATCGTTTTTCAGCACCATCGAGAGGCCGCTGTCCGGGGAACGATCCACAAAGCGCGGTACTGACGGTGTTTGGGCGATGGCGGAAGCGGCAAGGGCTAGCAGCAACAATCGCAAGACAGGATAACCGTAGACACGCATTCGCCCCGAGCATATCGCGACCGTGGCGAGGTGGCAAATTGTCGAATTTTGGTGGATGCCAAACTTTTCCGATGCAGGGGGCGTCTTGGAAATTGTATGTTTCGATCTCTCCTTGTGGTTGTCTTCGCCGCCGCTCTCACCGTGGGAGCGGCCGCGCAGGCAGTTCCGGCCTATCAGGCCGTAGGTACCGTCGGTTTCGGCGTGAATGGACGCGCGGATCGAGGTGAATCTTTCGGCAAAGTCCTAAGCTTCGCTGCCGGTGGTGAAGGCTATCTCTACAAAGGCCTGGCCTTTGGTGGCGACGGCCAATTGGTGTGGCCGCGGGAGCAATCGGGTGAATACTTCGGGTTGCTGTCCCTGGGCCCCGCATACCACTTCGACGATCGCATTAACCCACGAAAGGTAGTGCCCTTTGTCACCGGTGGCTACGGACTGGCCTTTCGCCAAGGCGCACTCAGCCTTTATCAGTTGGGGGGCGGCGTAACGTATTGGCCCAAATCCCGGGTGGGCTTGCGCTTCGAGTATCGTTACTTTGACAACACCCGCCAGGAATTCCAAATGAACCAATTAAGGTTCTCCATCGCATTCAGGGACTAGCCAGCCACATAGAACCGCCCCTTCGCGAGTCCGTTACCCCAAGCTGTAAGGCTTTCGGTACTCGCGCCGCAGCATAGCGCTGGCTGTACTGTCATTGAGTATGGCCTCGGCTTTGGGGTCCCACCGCAAATCGCGCCCGGTCAGCAATGCGATATTCGCAAGATGCGCGATGGTGATGGAGCGGTGAGCAGCCTCAATAGGAGCAACGGGCTTGGCTCCCAAAAGCACAGCGTCAGTGAAATTCCGGCAGTGAACGTCCCTTCCATCGGGCTTCGCCTTGCGCTCCGCATCGGTAAGTCGGTCTTCCGGCAGCGGGAAACTCGCTTCGATTCTTCCCCGATTCACGAAAAGCCACCCGTCCGTACCAACAAACCGAACACCGTGCCGCTCATTGCTTGAGACCTGGTATCGCAAGCCGTCAGGATATTCGCAGTCGAAATAGTAGTCCGTGGCCGTATTGTAGATGGGGTGCTCGGCCCACTTCCCATGTGCGTTACGGATCTGGGCCGGACCTGTGTTCTCGCGGCCAAGCAGCCACTGCGCACAGTCGATGTGGTGCGCGCCCCAATCTGTGATCTGTCCCCCGGAATAGTCCCGCACCCAACGAAAGTTAACACCCACTCTGGCGGGACAATATTCAGCTTGCGGTGCTGGACCCAGCCACCAATCGTAGCGAAAGCCATTAGGAACCGGTCGAGTTTCGGTCTGGCTGGCAGTTTTTCCGAAATCGGGAACGCCGCCCGGCAACCCAATCCGGACGAGGTGGACACGGCCAATTTGTCCTGAGGCTAAAACCTCCTTCGCTCGCAGGAAAGCCCAGTCGGAGCGCTGCTGGCTGCCGGTCTGCCAGACAATACCAGACGGAGTAATCGCATCTACCATCGCACGCCCCTCAGCAATGGTAGTGGTTAGCGGCTTTTGACAGAGAATGTGTTTTTTGGCTCGCGCCGCGTGGATGGCGTGGATGGCGTGCCAGTGGTCAGGCGAGGCAATGTAAACGGCATCGATATCGGTGCGCGCAAGCAATTCCCGATAGTCTTCGTAGGCCTTGCAATCGCTATTGCCGTAGTGCTTGTTTACGGAGTCCTGGGCGGGCTTCCACCCGCGCACCGTGTTGTTCCAGTAGCCGGGACCCTCCCGGTTTACGTCGCAAACCGCCAGTACGCGGGCACGGGAATCGGCGAGGAAGGGCTCCATCCAGTTGTAGCCATTGTTTCCCGTACCGATGAATCCAATCGTCATTCGATTGCTAGGCGCCTGTGCTCCGAAAACACTGGAAGGCACAATCGCGGGTGCAAGGGCGGCCAGCACAGATCGTCGGGAAATCATCGGAGATACCATGGCTGTATCGTACACCCAAAAGTATCGAGCTTGCGTTCAGTAAGATAAGGAACGGAAGGGGCCAATTCTCCATGCGCTATCAGCCTCTCGGTAAGACTGGCATCTCTGTTCCCGTGCTAAGCTTTGGTGCCTCGCCTCTAGGCAATGAGTTTGGCGTTACGGACGAACAGGAATGCACCCGCGCCGTACATCGCGCCATCGACCTGGGCATCACCTGCTTCGATACGTCTCCCTACTACGGGCGCGGGCTCAGCGAGGAGCGACTGGGCAGGGCGCTGGACGGCAGACGGGAACAGGTAGTCATCACCACCAAGTGCGGACGCTACGATTCCGAGGCATTCGACTTCTCCGCGAAACGAGTGCTGCAGAGCATTGACGAGTCCCTGTTTCGGCTGCGGACTTACTACGTGGACGTCCTGTTTGCCCACGATGTGGAGTTCGGTGACCCGCGGCAGGTGATTGAAGAAACCATTCCCGCATTGCGCGAAGTGCAGAAGACGGGCAAAGCACGCGCCATTGGCATCACTGGATTTCCCGTCTCTTTGCTTCATACGATCGCTGCGGCAGCACCGGTAGATGCCATCATGTCCTACTGCCGCTACAACCTTTTGATGGACGACCTCGCCGACGAACTTGCTCCGTTTTGCGCGCAACAGGGCATTGGCTTGTTCAATGCATCGCCCCTGCACATGCGGGTACTCAGCGAGAAGGGTCCGCCGGACTGGCACCCTGCCCCACCCGAGGTGAAGGCAGTAGCCCGCGCGGTGCTTGCCTCCTGCCAGCAGCATGGAGCTTCCATTGAGGATGTAGCGCTGCAATACTGCCTGCGCTGGCCCGGCGCATCCAGCACCGTAGTGGGCATGTCGAAAACAGCACACGTCGAGAGTAACGTGCGGGCAATGGACGCGCTTCCCAGCGAAGCGCTCCTCCAAGAAATCGCCCAACTGGTGGACCCAGTGAAGAACCGTGCCTGGCCTTGCGGGCGGCCTGAGAATGAACAATTCCAATGGCCGGCGGCAGAAAGCGAAAGCACCGATGCGCGTTGATGCTCATCAGCACTTCTGGAAATACAGCGCAGCCGAGTATGGCTGGCTAGGGGATGGAATGGAGCAGTTGCGCCGGGATTTCCTGCCGGAACATCTGCGCCCTGAACTCCTGGCCGCGGAGATAAATGGGTGCATTGCAGTACAGGCCCGGCAGACACTGGAAGAAACCGTCTGGTTGCTGGACCTGGCGGACGAGCATCCTTGGATTTCGGGTGTGGTGGGATGGGCTCCTCTGGCGGCTGACGACATCGCCGCGATTCTCCAACGGCTCTCCAGCCAGAAAAAGCTGAAGGGATTGCGACATGTGATCCAGAGCGAGCCAGACCCCACGTCACTCGCCGACCCTAAGTTTCAGCGCGGAGTCGCATTACTGGCTGCACACGGCTGGGTCTACGACATTCTCATCTTTGAACGGCAGCTAGCGACCGCAATCGCGTTTGTGGATCGGTTCCCCAAGCAGCGTTTTGTTCTGGATCACATCGCGAAACCACGCATCCGCGAAGGCATCCGCGAACCGTGGAAGGCCAACCTGCGCGAACTCGCTCGCCGCCCCAATGTATGGTGCAAGGTGTCCGGAATGGTGACGGAAGCGGACTGGGGAACCTGGCAGCCGGAGCATTTACGGCCCTACCTGGATATCGTCCTGGAGGCGTTCACCCCCGCACGACTGCTCTTTGGTTCAGACTGGCCAGTATGCCTGGCGGCCAGCACCTATTCCCGCTGGCGGGAGACCGTGGAATTGTGGGCTTCCCCTCTAAGCGCAGCAGAGCGGGCGCGTATTTTTGGTGAGACAGCGAAAGAGGTTTACGGCTTATGAGCAGCAATCTGGTGGGTATCCAACCCATGGCCACCGCAGAGAACGCGGTGATTCGGTTGAATGTGCGCGACAACGTCGCCATCGCGCGAGTAAACCTTGCTCAGGGGCAGAGCATTGTGGTGGGCAGCACCGAGGTGGTGGCCAGAACACAGATCCCCGCCGGCCACAAAGTGGCAATTGCTCCAATCGCTCAAGGCGATGTGGTGCTTCGCTATGCCGAAATCATCGGCAGAGCCAAGATCGCGATTGCACCCGGCGACCATGTGCACACACACAACTTGAGCTTCGAAGAGTTTGAAATGGCCTATCAGTTCCCGACATCAGAGCGGGCCATTCCTGTTGCAGGTGAACCAGTACCGCGAATGCAAGCGTACTTAAGAGACGATGGGCGGGCGGGTACCCGCAACTACGTAGCGGTGGTCGCCGCCAGCAACTGTGCGGCTCACGCATCGGAATTGATCGCCAATGCCTTTCGCCAGAAAGACCTACCACCCAACGTGGATGGGGTAGTCGCCTTTGCGCACGGCGAAGGATGCGGGCACAGCATTGGGGCGGACACAGAGCAACTGCATCGCGTGGTGGCGGGTGTCCTGGACCACCCCAACGTGGCGGGCGCGATCCTGCTGGGCCTGGGCTGCGAAGTGAATCAGATTGATGCGTACATGCCACCGGGCGCGACGCGCACTGAGCATATAGTCGCGCTCACCATGCAGGATGCGGGCGGCACACGCGCTACCGTAGATGCCGGCGTGCGCGCGGTGCACGAGCATTTTGAGCGGATACGCGCCATGCAGCGGCAGGAACTGCCCGCTTCGCATATTCGGCTGGGTCTGCAATGTGGAGGTTCTGACTCGTTTTCCGGCATCACCGCAAACCCGGCACTGGGCCACGCCAGCGACCTGCTTGCGGCCATCGGCGCTTCGGCGATTCTCGCGGAGACCCCCGAGATCTTTGGCGCGGAACATCTGCTCGTGCGGCGCTCCCGCAATCGCGAGACGGCAGAGAAACTGCTGCAGTGCATCCGCGACTACAAGACCTACCTGAACCGTTTCACCGGCAGTTTTGATGACAACCCCTCACCTGGCAACAAGGAGGGGGGACTCACCACAATCCTTGAAAAAAGCCTGGGCGCGGTTGCAAAGAGCGGCACATCCCCGTTGATGCAAGTGCTCGAATACGCTGAGCGCATCACCTCTCCGGGACTGTGTTTCATGAATACTCCCGGGTACGACCCGGTTTCGCTGACGGGGCTTGCCTCTGGCGGCAGCAATCTGATGGCCTTCACCACCGGACGTGGGAGCGCATCCGGCAACCCCATTGTTCCGGTGATCAAGATCGCCACCAATACCGCCATGTATGAGCGAATGCGCGACAACATGGACATCAACGCGGGACGCATTATGGATGGTACTGCCAGCGTAGAGGACATCGGCCAGGAGATTTTCGATTTCGCACTTGAAGTGGCAAGTGGGCGAAAGACGGCGGCGGAACAGTTCGGGCACCGCGAGTTCGTGCCCTGGCGCATCGGGCCGGTTCTATAGACAGCGCCCTTCTGCCTCTTCACGCACGGCAGTGGCAATGGCATTCAGCGCAAAGCGCATCTCCTCGTCAGAGATCGTGAGAGGTGGCGTGAGCGTGAGTACGTTGCCCATCGACACCTTGAAGCTCAACCCCAGTTCCAGGCAGCGGTACATGATTCGCTCCGCGGCCTCTCGCGCGGGCGCGCCGGCGGAGTCCTGCAGCACCACACACACCAGCAAGCCCAGCGCGCGCACATCGGCAATTAGCGGAAAGCGGACGGCCAGCGCCCGAAGTTCGGATGCGGTCTGCTCCCCTACCAGCCGCACTCGTTCCAGGAATCCTGGCTCCCCGATGGTTTCCAGCACAGCCAGCGCTGCTGCGCAGGCCACAGGGTTTTTCTCATGCGTGTAATGGCCCAAAGCCAGTTCTTCCGCGACGTCCAGTGACTCGCGCGCGATCACAGCCGCGAGCGGAAACAGACCTCCGCCAAGCGCCTTTCCAACCACCACGATATCCGGCTGTACACCGAAATTCTCAAATGTGAACATGCGGCCCGTGCGGCCGAGCCCATGCGGGATTTCATCAAAAATCAGCAGCGCCCCATGACGGTCGCAGGCTTCGCGCAAGTGCCGCAAGTAGCCCGCAGGCGGAATGGCGGAGGTGGAGCGAACGGTTTCCACAATTACCGCGCCAATCTCGCCTTCCTTCTCCATGAGGTAATCCACCATCTCGGCACACCGCAAACTGCACTCCGTTCCACACTGAAAAGGACACCCCTGGGGCTCCGGAGGAGGGGCGTGCAGTGCGCCTGGAAGCAGTGGACCCATGCGGTCTCGAAACAGGCGCTCGCCCCCGATGGATACCGCGTCCAGGGATGCGCCGTGAAAGGAATCCCACAGGGAGATCGTCTTGTAACGCCCTGTAGCTGCACGGGCCAATTTCATCGCGATGCCCATTGCCGAGGTGCCACCAGGAGCAAGCAGCACTTTACTGAGGTCACCCGGCGCCAGCGTGGATAACTTGCGGGCAAGGGCAATGGCGGGCTCGCAGGTGTAACGGCGGGTGCAGAAGGGCATTGTGGCCATCTGGCGGGTAACAGCCTCCATCACCCGCGGATGGCCGAAGCCCAGGTGGTGCACGTTGTTGCCGTGAAAGTCGAGGAAGCGCCGGCCTTCCGTGTCTTCAATCCAGCTGCCCTCCGCCTTGGCCAGCACGTTCAGACAGGGCGTGGAAAGGGACTGATGCAGGAAGTAGCGCGCATCTTCGGCCAGCATCTCGCGGGTGGCTGCGCTAAGGTGCTTGTGCTGCCACGCGTTGCGACGGCTGGAAAGGTTCACGTCGCCTTCTGATTGCGGCGGCGCGTCAGAACGTTTCTGGTTGTCGGTTGCCATTATGGTTTCCTGACGTCCTGCACAGCCATTGGCCCCTATGCCAGGGCTGCGCCTGTCGCCATGCCCATCCGCTGAAGCGAACGCTCCATGGCATCGCAGAGCGCTTCAAACTGTTCAGGATGCAAATTGCCGATGGTGCCGATGCGGAAGCAGTCAGCATTGCTGACTTTTCCCGGATAAATCACGAATCCCGCTTCGGATAGTTCTCGATAGAAGGCATCGAAGTTCCAGGCAGAATGCAGCGGATAACGGTAGGCGGAAATGATGTGGCTACGGTACGCCTCATCCAGGTACGGAACGAAGCCAAGCGTGGCCATGCGCGCTTCCAGTGTCTGGTGATTGCGCGCGTAGCGGGCTGCACGGGCAGAAACTCCCCCCTCGGCGTCCAGTTCCAGCAGCGCCTGATGGAAAGCGAGAAGCGCTTGCACGGGGGGAGTGAAACGGAACTGGCCATTGGCCTCCAGGCCTTTCCATTGCGCCACCAGGTCGAGGCTTAGGCTCCTCGCCACGCCTTCCGATGCCTCCAACAACGAACGCCGAACAATGGCGAAGCCGAAACCGGGAATGCCTTGCACACACTTGTTGGCAGAGGACACAATCGCGTCGATATGTGCATCGGGTACGCGAAGAGGCACCCCACCCAGACTACTCATCGCATCCACCAGAAAGACGATGCCGCGGGCCTGCGTACAAGAGCCGATGGCCTCCACATCGTTCAACAATCCGGTGGAGGTCTCGCAATGGATCACGCCAAGGTGAGTGATAGCAGGGTCGGCGTCCAGCGCTGCTTCAATCGCGGATAGGCTTACGGGCTCCCATTCCGGCATCGCAAGCTTGGTATGCGGGATACGCAGCATGCTCGCGATTTTTGCCATACGCTCGCCGTAGGCACCGTTGGCAACCACCAGCAGTTTCCCAGAGTCTGGCACCAGGCTACCCAGCACGCTCTCTACGGCAAACGTGCCGGAGCCCTGCATGGGGATTGCCTCATAGCCGGCATCTTGTGTCTCCGCCAGCACCAGCAGTCGGTGGCGGATGTCCCGAACAACAGCCAGAAACTCATCGTCGCGCGAGCCAAGGTCGCGCAGTGCGGCATGCTTCACGGTGGCGGTGGTGGAAAGGGGTCCGGGGGTAAAAAGGTACTTGTCAGCCATGGGAATCTGTCGATGCGGCCTCTGCTGGCCACCAGCTTTCAGGATGGCAGATCGCGCTGGGGCTGGGAAAGCACCGCGCGGAAATTCCAGAAAAACGCCGTAAGTGCTGACCCCGCAAGAGCGACAGCCACAAACACGAAGAACAGCGCATCCCAGCCCCAGCGATCTGCCGCAACCGCGACGAAATAAGGTGACACCAGTTGGCCTAAAGAGGCAATCCCGCAAATGACGCCCGCGGCCGATGCCTCGCCACCTCCCGCGCCTGCATCCTGCGAGGCGGCGCCCTGCATCAAGGTGTCGGGGCCATAGGTCATGATGCCGATAAGGGCGATGCCCAGCAGGTTCCAGATCAACCCTCTCTGCGCAAGGAAAGGGTGCACCAGACAGACCACCGCAAGACCCGCCATCATGATGGAGGTAACAGGGAACCGTCTGGCACCGAAGAGCCTGTCGGAGGCGTAACCCGCCACCAGAGCACCCAGGAAACCTACCAGTTCAAAGATGGATGAGGCATAGCCAGCGCGCTCCGCGCTGTATTTCAGGTGATCCGTCATGTAGAGCGGCAGCCAGAAGAGGAAGGAGTAGCGAATCACCTTCAGCAGGAAAGCAGTGATGCCCGTGATCCAAACCGCCGGCCGGGCCAGCACTTGCAGCATCATCCCACCATGCGACGTGCCGGAATCTACCGGGGTAGCTTCGGTCTCGACCACGGCCGCCAGCCCCGCATCCTGGGGACGGTTACGCGCAAACAGAGCAAATGCAAGTGTCACCCCAAGCAGCAAGAGGGATGGAATCCAGAAACCGTGCTGCCAGGAGGCTCCGGGCAGGGGCATTGGGTTGCTGATTACAAAGGTAGCAACCAGCGTAGCCAGAAACCCGCCCAGCACATAGTTGGTGGTCCACCAAGCCATCACCACGCCGCGCTCCTGGGGACGAAACCATGCGGCCATGTTCTTTACCAGTCCAGGCCAGCCGGCCGACTGCCCCGCCCCGTTCAGCATGCCGAGCACAAACAACATGAGCACTGTGGGGCTCCAGCCCATCGCCACGTTGCTTAGCACCGAAAGTAGCAACCCTCCAGTAACCACCACCCGCGCACCGAAGCGGTCTGCCAGCATTCCGGTAACGAACTGGCCTAAAGCGTAAGCCAGGCTATAGGCAAACACGATATTGGCGAGGTCCAGCTTGGAAACGCCGAGGTCACTTTGCAGCACCGGCATCAGCACGCTAAGGTTCTTGCGACAGAGGTAGAAACCGGCATAGGCCAGCCACGTCACCGCAAAGATGCGGAGGCGCCAACGATTCAGGGGATGCTTCAACCACGCTGCCACGATATCCCTGGAACCCCTCGTGATTCGGCGCAAGTGGCCGAGAATTGTACATAAAGCGACCTGCGCGAGACAATCCGCCAGGATAGCGTGCCAATGGTGACAAAACAATTACGAAAGCGAGGAGGAAACCCCTAAAAACTCCCCTGCCGCATCGATATCCGCCATTCACCGGCCCCCAAATGCTGCTCGCCGAACCAGGCATGGCAACGCAGACCAGCACAGCTATGCTCATCCTAGAGGCCGAAGGCAGCGAGAGTAATTGAACGACGATGACCAATCACATCCAATCCATGACTGCACCACCTGAAGAGACTGGCAACCGCACCGTGCGGATTGCGCCCGCCACACCTGGACTGGTACTGATGACGGTTGGCTTTATCCTTCTCGCAGATAAGTTTCACTGGCTGGAAGTAGAATCACTCTGGAAGCTTTGGCCAGTGGCGCTAATTATCGTCGGCTTTGTTGAGCTGGCGAAGTGGTGGAGGATACAGCGATGAGCGAATGGAACAACCCAGGAAGACCGCCCGAATCCGGTTTCCATCAGCCTCGCCAAAACCGTGCAGGCTTGTGCTCCGCAAATCTCTTCTTCGGAGCGCTCTTCATCCTGGTTGGCACCGTGCTTCTTCTGGACCGTCTTGGCTTCGTGGATTCGCGGGTGATTTTCCAGTACTGGCCTGCAATCCTGCTGGCCAGCGGATTAGGCATGCTGTTTCGTCGCGACCGGCAGGCGCTGGTGGCTGGCTCAGTGCTTTCGCTGGTGGGTGGGGTTCTGCTGGCGCGCCGAATGGGTATTACGGACCTCGGCTTGTGGGACCTCTGGCCTGTAGTGCTGATTGCAATTGGCGTGGTTGTGCTCTACAACTCCCTTCGTGTCCGCAACTCGCCCCCACGCGCGTCGGATGCCCAGCGTGGCAACCCGAATATCCTCAACGATGGCGCCTTTTTCGGCGGAGTGGAAAAGCAGGTGGAGTCAGATAACTTTCAGGGGGGCGAAGCCTTCGCGATCTTCGGGGGAGTCCATGTGAACTTGCGTCGCGCGAAACTGGCCCAGGGCGAACCAGCAATCCTGAACGCAAATGCCATCTTCGGCGGTGTGGAACTCCACGTTCCGGAGGACTGGCACATCATTATGGAGGGCGTGGCAATTCTTGGCGGCTTTGCCGATTCGCGGCGGTTTGTGGAAACGCGCGAAGATTCTCCCCTCGAAGCGCGGCCTACGCTGATTGTGCGGGGTGTAGCGATTTTCGGCGGAGTGGAAATTAAGAACTAAGACGGCGAAGCCATGCACCCCTTCCTTCGCAATCGCCTTCAACTACTCATTTACCTGGCGCTCTGGTTGCCGGTGGCGGCCTACTTCAGCCGCGCGTTGATGGTCGCAAGTCCGGCATGGCCCCTCAGAGAAGCCGCTGGTGTCTCTTTTCTGCTATGCCTGGCCTTGGCATTCGTTTTTCTTTCCCTCTTTTTCGTCTGCCGCGCCTTGCCTCTGAATGAGACTCCACTTACGATGCTTCTCCCCAGCCAGGCAGCAACCATTCTGGCCGCAAGTGCCCTTTGGGTAGGGATGGCGCTTGTGCTTGCGTTCCTGCTGGACCGCTCTGATGAGCCAGCCTTCCGTATGGAGCAGGTTGTGGAGATGTCGCCGGACTTGTTGCTCTTCGCCACCGTCGTACTGAGCCTTGCTCAAGCGGTAAATTATCTCTTGCTGTCGCTCGACCAGCAGCGGGAAGCCGAGCGGCGCCAGGAGCACATGCGCACCCTTGCCCGGGAAGCCGAACTGCGCAGCCTGCGCGCGCAGATCAATCCGCACTTCCTTTTCAACAGCCTGAATTCAGTAAGCGCCCTTACGTCCTCAAACCCCGACGGTGCCCGTGAAATGTGTTTGCTGCTGGCTGAGTTCTTCCGCCGTAACCTGGACGCTGGCAACCAGGAAACCACCACACTCGGCGAGGAAGTAGACCTCGTGTTCCATTACCTGCAGATTGAGATGGCGCGCTTCGGCAAGCGCCTGCAGCTTGATCTCGACGTGCCCGATGTGATGCGGGCTTTCACCATTCCCCCGCTGATCCTGCAACCGCTGGTGGAAAATGCGGTGAAGCATGGTATCGCCGGTCTGGTGGAAGGGGGCACCATTCAGATCAAGGCACGTCCGCTATCCGCCGGCGGCGTGGTGATCACGGTAGAAAATCCTTTTGACCCCGACCAGCCAAGGCGGCGACGAAAAGGCATTGGCCTCGACAACGTCCGCTCGCGCCTGGAGATGCGTTACGGCCAGGATGCCCGCTTTGAGACGCACCGTGACGTGAACCGATTTCGAGCCAAAATCCAGATCCTCGGCGCGCCCCCCACAGCTGCGCAAACCCTGCCAAACGCACCGAACCAAAATCCGGAGGCCCATTCCGCATGAACCCCGCACCCATCCGCGTATTGATTGTGGACGATGAAGAACTCGCTCGCCAGGTGCTACGCGAACACCTGGAAGCGCATTCTGATTTCCAGTTGGTAGGCGAGTGCGCCAATGGCTTTGACGCAGTAAAGCAGGTAGCCGAGCTAAAGCCCGACCTCGTTTTCCTGGACATCCAGATGCCCAAGCTCGATGGTTTTGAGGTGCTGGAACTGCTGGAAGAGCGCCCGCTTGTGGTGTTTGTCACTGCCTATGACGAATTCGCCTTGAAGGCATTCGAAGTACACGCCGTGGACTACCTCTTGAAGCCTTTTAGAAAGGAACGTTTCGACGCCACCATCCTCCGCGTCACAGAGCGACTGCGGCAACCCCGCCCGGACTACAGCCAAGCCGCAAAAGACTCGCGTTCACCCGGCAGTTACCTGGAACGTGTCGTGATTCGAGACGGCGCCAAGTTGCACGTGCTGCCTCTGCATCGCGTGGATTACATCGTGGCGCGCGATGACTACGTGGGTGTACACAGCGCCGGGAAGGAGTATCTGAAACAACAGACACTGTCGTCGCTGGAAGCATCTCTCAACCCCGCGGAGTTCGTACGCATCCATCGCAGCGCCATCGTGAACCTCAGCTGCATCGTACGCATTGAGCCCTACTCGCGCGACAGTAAGGTGGTGCTTCTGAGCAATGGGGAACAACTGCCAGCCAGCAAAACAGGCTTGGCAGCGCTAGAGCAGGCCCTGGAAGGAAGAAGGGGCTAGGTTTCCGGCATCACCGCTGCCGGTCTTCCTTAGCCCTTACCTTTCTTCAGGAATTTGCTCTGATTTGCGTCGATGTATACCGAGTATTCCGCCGTGCTGAGCGAGGTTCCCCAGTACACGCGCCACGTGGGCAGAGCGTACATATCGGTGTGCTCCAGCATGAAGTTCACCGGCGGCAGGTCCGCCTTCTTCAGGTAGTCAGAAGCGTTTTCCACCGCAATCTCGTAAGCGGTGGTGCTATCGCACCGGAGGGCCTGAATTGGAAAAGGCTTGGCGCGCATGCCGCGCGGGCTATAGCTTTGCGAGCCGGAATCCCAAGCGCCCTCGCGAAAGCTGGGCAGTTCATCCACCACCGCGTAGCGCATGCTGTAGATCGCTCCCTTGCTGGGGGAGACAAATTGGAACTGCCAAGCGCCCGCCTTGCCCCCCTCACTGGGAACTCCTTCGAGATTCAGATTGGAAATGGTGAACACTTCAAGATCCGGGGCTTTCGTGCGGGCTTTTCCAAAAGCAAAGGTAAAGGCACGCAGAGCCGAGACAGGCTCCGGTGGGGGAGGTGGCTCAACAGGCGCATTCACCGCGCTTCCTCCACAGGATGCCAGGAACAATCCGCCCCCACTGCCTGCCAGGCAAACGCTTGCCCACTCGCGGCGGCTTAGCATCCGCCCCATCCTCGATTTTTCTTTCGCCATTTGAAGAACCTCGTGTCTCTCGCCCTTGCCTCAGACCGTTCGACTGCGCAGCCAAGGCCCATTTCCATCAAATCAAACCATGGCGGAAATGTCGATCATGTACATTTGCCTGCCACTCCCGCCATGGGCGGAATCAATACAGACCTGCTTGCCCGCGCGATCCGCCCGAGGGTGCAAATCGCAGCGCCACTCGCCTTTGTACTCCGCTGGCGCTTGAAAGTGCCCCAGCGGAATCTTCCGCCCATCTCCTATGTGGTAGAGGTAGGGATTTTGCATTCGGTTTCGGTCTGGATACGTATCGTTCAGCACCCAATTGGAGTCCTGGGGCAAATAAGTGTTGTGTCCGTTCACTGTCATCACTTCGGGAGCCACCACTTTCACATAGTCCGTGCGGTCACGGTAGAGATAGAACTTGTCGCCATGGCTGGGGTGATGAGCCCAGGCCATGATGTGCGTGGGATCTCGCCAGATAAAGTGCGAAGTCCCTCCGTAAGGATCCAGAACAAAAAGGTCGCTGCCATCCGGGTTGCAGGTAAAGAACCTGGTGGAAAATGCCCGCTTTTGGCCTACGCCATCCTTCCAGCGGTGGAGGAAGCAGAAGCGAGAGCCGTCGGTATTCACCAGCAAGTGATTGAACCAGTGCTTGGCTCCCTCGGTGTCGCGATTCTGATTGGGAACCGCGGCGGCCCGTGCCAGCGAGACTATCTGTTCACACTTGCCCGTCACCAGATCCATGCGCCAGATGCCCGTGTTCTGCGGGATGCGCACTTCGCGATTGGGATCAGTAATGCCTGTGTAGCCATAGCCCGGGCGGGTATCGTTGAGCCGTGCGAAGTCCGTGGTGACTGCCCACTTACCGTCCGGAGACAGTGCGTATATCGGCATGGGCAACGTACGTCGCTTGCCTGACTTCAGGTTCAGGATATGGCTCACGAATTGCCCGTCCTGCCGGTCGTTCCAGATCACCTCGTCGCGCGAGCCGGGAATCCATTGCAGCATGCAGCCCTGCTGCCAGCCCCATGCGCGGGAACTGCCTAAATCCGTCCACCGGTCTCCGTCCCGCAAATCCACCATGCCCACACGAATCTCATCATCAGGGCGCGGCGACCTGTGCTCAAAGTCCACCTCCATACCCAAGGCATAACGATTTGCGGAGTCAAACTGCAGCTTGTCGTAGTAGCCGAACCAGTGAAACTTTGGCCCCCTGGTGATCGCCCGCACCGGGGGCAGCGAATTCTCTCCCAATGCCGTAGAAACAGCAAAAGCACCAGCGAGAAATGTACGGCGTTGCATGGCCCCTAGTGTATGCCCATCGCCAACCCAAGCGGACATCCCCGCTTGGGCGGCACTGCTACATTGGAAACAGCAGCGAGGTGAATGTTGGAAGATCCTTCCCAGAATGAATCATCGAAAGAGCCGGACTGGCCCAGTAACTACTTCAACTACTTCACCGAAATTGAGGATCATTTCCAGCGTGCCCGGGGCACTTCACTCTTCCTCCTTTCCCCGCTCGATTGGGCGTTGATCGCCACATGGAAAGCGAGCGGTATTCCGTTGGAAGCAGTTCTGAAGGGGATTGACGTTGCCTTTGAGAAATGGCGAGCTCGCAAGAACAAAACACAGCAGGTAAACTCCATCGCTTACTGTACGCAGGCAGTGCTGGCAGAGGCCAAACGGCTGGCCGAAGTGGAGACTGGCCAGCCCTCGCCGCGAACTCGCGAAGCCTCGGCCCCGTTTTCCGGCGAGGCGCTGGCCAAGTACATCCACGTCAATGCCGACATGCTGGTGAAATCTCCGCACACACCCATCCAGCAGATTGGCGAGCAGCTTCGCGCCATTGCCGGAGACGTGGACACGCTGGTAGCCGACCTTGAAGAACTTGAGCGCCGCCTCACTGCGATGGAAGAGAAAATGCTTGCCCAGTTGCGCCTGGCACAATCGGACGAAGCCATGGTGGCCGCGCGGCGCGAATTAGAAACGCAACTGCGCCCGCACCGGTCAAAGATGAGTGGCGAACAATTGCGCCAACTGGAAGAACAATACTTCGCAAAACGCCTGCTGGATGGCGCTGGCCTGCCCCGGCTCAGCCTGTTCTATATGACTGACTACGGAAGCTGACCGTGAACGGAGGAGCATTTGCCGCGACAAAATTTGCTGCCCTGGGTGATGATCACCCTAGTCCTGCTGCTCGGAGGCGCGGTTTTCCTGCTGCTGCGCGACCTGACGCCAGGTGAAGGCGAACCAGGAGCGATAAAGGTATTGGACCCACCCGCCGTAATCACCCGGATTCAGGGCCTCCGGCAATTGGTTACCGTGAAGTACGGCATCCAAAAAGTGGTGGCGTTTGAGGAAAAAAAAGTTCCCTTCGGCGCGGAACGCATGCTTCTGTTCGTACAGGCGGAGGTTGCTGCGGGCATGGATCTAAGTCTCTTGCGCGAGGAGCACGTGAAGATGCTGCCGGACGGAGCGATAGCGATCGCCCTGCCACCGGCAGCCATCACCAGCGTGGTGATAGATGATACCCACACGCGCGTGTGGGACCGCAGCATTACATGGTGGACACCGTGGGTACCCTATAACCAGGATCTCGAGCGACAGGCCCGTGTGATGGCGAGATCAGACTGCCAGGACGCGGCACTCGAAATGGGCATCCTCACGCACGCGAGACGCAATGCGGAGGAAGCCATTCGGACGTTATTGCAGCAGGCAGGCCAACAGGAAATTCGTTTCCTCGACGCCACCTAAGCACCCACTAAGCGCCCAGCGTATTCAGCGCCCAGGGCTGCCGTGCTTCCCATGCGGCGATCTCCGCCTCATGCTTCTGCAAGTAACCTAATTCGTCCACTCCGTTCAGCAGACAGTACTTGGCGAAGGGGTCCACCGGGAACTCCACCTTGCGGCCATCGGGCAGGGTGAGCGTCTGGCTCTCGAGGTCGATGCTCACCGAAACCTCAGAATCTTTTTCGCGCATTGCGAATAAGTCCTGCTTCACGTTCTCCGGAATCACCACCGGCAGCAGCGAATTCTTCAGTGAGTTGCCGCGGAAGATATCTGCAAAGGAACTGCTGAGGATGGCACGGAACCCGAACTGCGTGAGCGCCCAGGGGGCGTGCTCCCGCGAGGAACCGCAACCGAAGTTGTCGCCAGCCAGCAGGATCTGCGCACCTTTGGCCTCCGGTTTGTTCAGGATGAACTCCGGCCGTTCACTGCCATCTTCGAAGTAGCGCCAGTCGCAAAAAAGATTGCGGTCAAGCCCTTCCTTTGAGATCGTCTTCAGGAATCGCGCGGGAATAATCTGGTCCGTATCGATGTTGTCGATGGGCAGCGGCACAATCGTGCTGGTGAGTGTCGTGAAGGGGATCATAGAATGCTCCTGACGTCGGCTACGGTTCCCTGAATGGCGCTGGCGGCAGCGGTGAGCGGACTGGCCAGGAATGTCCGTCCGCCCTTTCCCTGACGTCCTTCAAAGTTTCGGTTGCTGGTGGAAACGCAATACTGACCGGGGCTAAGCTGGTCGCCGTTCATGGCGATGCACATGCTACAGCCGGCCTCGCGCCACTCGGCACCCGCCGCGCGGAAGATTTCGTGCAAGCCCTCGGCCTCTGCCTGGCGCTTCACTTCCTGCGAACCGGGCACCACCATCGTGCGCACCGAAGGGTTTACCTTGCGACCCTTAAATACCGCGGCAGCCTGGCGCAGATCAGAGATGCGCGAGTTAGTGCAACTGCCGATGAACACTACGTTCACGGGATGGCCAAGCAGTGGTTTGCCACCTTCGAGGGCCATGTAGTCGAGAGCCTTCCGGATCGAGTCGCGCTCAATGGCATCCTTGCCGGAATCCGGGGTTGGGACCGGCTGCGAAATGGGAATGCCCATACCTGGGTTGGTGCCGTAGGTAATCATCGGCTCCAGCGTGTTGGCGTCGATGACAATCGACTTGTCATAGGTTGCGCCATCGTCGGTGGGCAACATCCGCCAGCGGGCCACGGCGGCGTCCCATTCCGCACCCTGCGGCGCAAAGCGGCGTCCGTGAATGTAGGCGTAAGTGGTATCGTCGGGGGCGATCAAGCCTGCGCGCGCACCACCCTCAATAGACATATTGCAGATGGTCATGCGCTCTTCCATGGAAAGCGCGGAAATTGCTGCACCGCGATACTCGAACACGCAACCGGTGCCGCCGCCAATGCCGATGCGTGAAATAAGGGCAAGGATGATGTCTTTCGCCGTTACCCCTGGCCGCAGCGCACCGTCCACGCGCACTTCAAAGCTTTGCGATGGCTGCTGCAGCAAGCACTGCGTGGCCAGCACATGCTCCACCTGGCTGGTGCCGATGCCAAAGGCGAGCGCCCCAAAAGCCCCGTGGGTTGCAGTGTGCGAGTCGCCGCACACAACGGTCATGCCAGGCTGGGTGAGCCCCAATTCCGGCCCCATCACGTGCACAATACCCTGGTCCTGCGAATGGAACCCGAAGCAGGGAATACCGAACTCCCGGCAATTCGCTTCGAGCTTTTCCACCTGCGTAGCAGCAATCGGATCCACGATGGGCAGGGAGCGCGGTGTGGTGGGGATGCTGTGGTCAGTAGTGGCTATGGTCCGCGAGGGCTGGCGCACCTTCAGGCCACGCTGCCTGAGGCCCTCAAAGGCTTGTGGCGACGTCACCTCATGCACCAGGTGCAAATCGATATAGAGCAGCGCGGGAGCGCTCTCCTGCTGGGCAACCACGTGGTTGTCCCAGACCTTCTGGATGATTGTGCGGGGCTTACTCATAAACGTTAGTTACTCTTTCAGGAATCTCGTGCGCCGAACTAGCCAATGGCGTCGCAAATGGCGGTTCCCACATCGGAGGTGCTGGAAGGCGCACCCTTGGGGCGAAGGTCCGCCGTCACTTTGCCGCTGTCGAGTACGGCATCAATGGCGCGGTTTACAGCAGCCGCTTCTTCAACTAACTGGAAGCTATATTCCAGCATCGCCGCCACAGAACCGATGGCGCCCAGCGGGTTGGCTTTGTTCTGTCCTGCGATGTCGGGCGCCGAGCCGTGTACCGGCTCATACAGGCCTACAAACGCACCATTCGGCCGCTGCGCGCCAATGGAGGCCGAGGGAAGCATGCCGATGGAGCCCGAGAGCACACTGCCTTCGTCGCTCAGGATGTCGCCGAACATGTTCTCGGTGAGCATGACATCGAACTGCTTGGGGTTCAGGATCAACTGCATGGCAGCGTTATCTACCAACAGGTGGTCGCATTTCACATCCGGGTACTCGGCGGCAACTTCGTTCACCACCTTGCGCCACAACTGGGATGTTTCCAGTACGTTCGACTTATCTACGCTCGTAACCCGCTTGCGACGGTTGCGCGCCAGCCCAAAGGCCATCCGGGTGATGCGCTGGATCTCGGCGCGAGTGTAGGTCATGGTGTTGGTGCCACGCTCCTCCGCCCCCTCGCCCTCCACGCCGCGCGGCAGGCCGTAGTAGAGCCCACCATTCAGTTCGCGCACGATAATCATGTCCACGCCGTCCACCCGCTCGTTCTTAAGCGGCGAGGAATCCAGCAGCGAGCGGAAGCTCCGTACCGGGCGCAGATTCGCATAAACGCCCAAGGTCTTGCGAATCCCCAGCAGACCCTTTTCGGGCCGCAGTTGCGGCGGCGCATCATCAAATTCCGGCAGACCTACCGCGCCCAGAAGGGTGGCATCGGCCTCGTGCGCCAATTTCTCGGTTTCTTCCGGCATTGGCTTGCCTGTTTTGTGGATGGCGATGCCGCCCAGCAGCCCTTCGCTAAGCGCCAATTCATGGCCAAATTTGGCCGCTACCGTCTCAAGCACGCGCACGGCTTCACGGGTTACTTCGGTCCCAATGCCATCGCCGGGCAGGACCAGAACACTCATCTTCATTGCAGTTTTCTCGATTGTCTGGATGACGCGGGGAACATGGACGACGGCGGAGACGCGCCGCCCAATCGGGCAACCGGCAGTTGCGGGAATCTATTCCGCAAGGCTTTCCGCCGGCGAAAGCTCCCGCTGGAGCAGGTTCAAGATCTCTTCGTTGGTGACACCCTTCTTGCGATCCGCCAACGTCGTGAACTTCTCGTATAACATGTCGAGCTGCTCACGGGTGGGGTCGAACCCAAACGTGCGCGCGCGTTCCTGCAGCGCATGGCGTCCACTGTGCTTACCCAGCACCAGTTTGCTGTCTGGCACGCCCACACTTCTCGGGTCCATTATCTCGTAAGTGCTGCGCTCCTTCAGGTAGCCGTCCTGATGAATACCCGCTTCGTGCGCAAAGGCGTTACTGCCCACAATGGCCTTATTGGGTTGCGGACCAAAGGTAATGATCTCGGTGAGCAACTGGCTGGCCGGGTACAAGTGCTCCGCGTTGATGCTGGTACGGAAGGGCATGATCTCCTCACGCACCTTCATGATCATCACGATTTCTTCCAACGCGCAGTTACCCGCTCGCTCTCCAATCCCGTTGATGGTGCACTCCACCTGTCTTGCCCCGGCTTCTACGGCAGCAATGGAATTCGCCACGGCCAAGCCCAGATCGTTGTGGCAGTGTACGCTTACAATCGCACTGCCGTTCAGCCGCTTAGCGATACGGCCGATGATAGCGGCGTACTCACGCGGCACCGTGTACCCTACCGTATCGGGCAGGTTCACCGTAGTAGCGCCGGCTTCCACGGTAGCGACGGAAATCTGCTCAAGGAAATCCAGATCCGTGCGGGTGGCGTCCTCCGCGGAGAATTCCACGTCGTCGGTGTACTGTCTCGCCTGGCGCACCGCATTCACAGCTTCTTCGAGCACCTGCTCGCGAGTCTTGCGCAACTTGTACTTCAAATGGATATCGCTGGTAGCAATAAACGTGTGAATACGTGGTCTCTTGGCAGGCTCAAGAGCGCGAGCGGCACGCTCAATGTCCTTTGGCACCGCGCGGGCCAGTGCGGCCACGCGGGCTTCCGGAAATTCCCTGGAAACGGCAAGCACCGATTCGTAATCGCCCTCCGATGCTATGGGGAATCCGGCTTCGAGGATATCTGCACCGAGTTCCACCAGCTTTCGGGCCATCCGGACTTTCTCCGGCACCGTCATGCTGCATCCTGGGGATTGCTCCCCATCTCTCAGGGTTGTGTCAAAGATGAATACGTGAGGATTCATGGTCTGCGTATCCGTTCGCGCTCCTGGCTGCAGCCCGCAATCAACCTGTTGCTTTGTTGCGAGGCTACAAAAACAGGATGCGACAATTTTGGGTGATTTGGCAAATTTATCTTTTTACAGGCTTTCATAAGCGAATCGAATGATATAAATTGATCTTATAGCGAAAGCCAGTTCGATTGCCTTCGCTTGTTGCCTAAGCCTACCCGCTGTTGGCACGAAAGCAGGAAATTATGGAACTCTACCTGTTGAAGGTGCTGTTGACCGTAGCCACTGAGAAAAGCTTCTCCAGGGCCGCGGAAAAGCTGGGACGCACGCAACCCGCGGTATCCTTGGCGCTGCAGCGGCTCGAGGACGAGCTTAGTGAGAAATTGATTGACCGTTCGGGCAAGGACCTAATCCTCACCGATGCCGGCCGGATTGTGCTGGATTATGCCCGCCGGTTCTCAAACCTGCAGCTTGACCTGGAAAACGCCCTCACCGAGTTGCGCGACAATGCCGCCGGTCGCCTTTCCATTGGCGCAAACGAATCCACGGCACTGTATCTTTTGCAGCATATTGAGCGCTACCGGCGCACCTATCCCAAAATCAAGGTGCAGGTTCGCCGGAGCCTTTCGAGCAAAATCCCCTCCCAACTTATCGACGGAGACCTGGAGTTGGGCGTGATCAGCTACGACCCCCAGGACGAACGCGTGAGCACAAGCGTGATCTACATTGATCGTCTGGCCTTCGTGGTCTCCCCGCAGCATCGGCTGGCCAAGCGCAAAACGGTGAGCATCAACGAACTCGGCATGGAAACCTTCATCGCGCACAACGTATTGTCGCCCTACCGGGAAGTAGTAATCCGCTGTTTCCGCGAGCACAAGGTGCCCCTCAACATGGACGTGGAGATGCCTACCGTGGAGACCATCCGCAAGCTGGTCCAGATGAACGAAGGCGTCGCTTTCCTGCCCAAGATGTGCGTGGAACCGGAGATCCGGCGCGGTCTTCTTCACGAGGTGCGCGTAAAGGAACTCGACATTGAGCGGAAGATCCATCTGGCGTCTCCTGCCAAACGCGCGCTCAGCCATGCGGCACGAGCGTTCCTGGAACTGGTGCGAACGGAACCTGACCAAACCACCACGTAGGCCATTCGAGGCAATTCTTGCGAACGACAGTTCCGGAGGTAAATCCGCCGATTCGGTACCATGAACAGAGGGGGCTTTGTGGGCTCATCCAAAGCGTGGGTTTCCGCGGGAGTTATCTTCACGCGGTTGAGACGCACCCCCGAGTTGAGGAGTTGGAATGCGCACACTGTTCCTGAATCCGCCTTCCTTTGAGGGCTTTGATGGTGGTGCCAGTTCACGATGGCCTGCTACCCGCGAAATTGAATCGTACTGGTATCCGGTCTGGCTTTGCTACCCGGCAGGCATGCTTCCGGACAGCAAGGTAGTGGATGCCCCCCCGCACAAGATCTCCATCGAAGACACCGTGAAGATGGCCAGTGATTTTGAATTGCTGGTGCTGTTCACATCCACCCCCGGCTTCCACGTGGATGTCCGCATGGCGGAGATGATGAAGGACTTGAATCCGCGCCTGAAGGTGGCCTTTGTCGGCCCACCCGTCACCGTGGAACCCGAGAAGACGCTGCGTGCGTCCAGCGCCATCGACTTTGTTTGTGCCAAGGAATTCGACCACGCCATCGTGGACTACGCCAACGGCAAGCCACTCCAGGAAATTGCGGGTGTCAGTTGGATGGAGAACGGGCGACTTCACTCAAACCCATCCGCGGCTCCCATCGAAAACCTGGACGAACTGCCTTGGGTGACGAAAGTCTACAAACGCGACCTGGACTTCACGCGCTATAACGTCCCATTCCTCAAGCACCCGTTTATCTCGCTGTACACTTCCCGGGGCTGTCCCGCCATGTGTACTTTTTGCCTGTGGCCGCAAACACATTCCGGACATCGCTGGCGTTTGCGTTCCGCCGATGACGTGGTAAACGAGGTTATATGGGCCAAGGAAAATTTCCCTGGCTTGCAGGAAGTCTTCTTTGACGACGACACCTTCAACTACCAGAAGAAGCGCACCATTGAGCTGTGCAAGAAGCTGGAAAAGGCCAATATCACCTGGAGTTGCACCTCGCGTGTGACCACCGACTATGACACGCTGGCGGCGATGAAGGATTCCGGCGCTCGGCTGATGATTGTTGGCTACGAAAGCGGGGATGCGCAGATCCTGAAGAACATCAAGAAGGGCGCCACCCTGGACATGGCCCGGCGCTTCACCAAGAACGCCCACAAATTGGGATTAACCATCCATGGCGACTTCATCGTGGGGCTGCCCGGCGAGACGCGGGATTCCATCCGGCGCACGGTAGACTTCGCCAAGGAACTGGATACAGAAACCATCCAGGTGTCGATTGCGCACCCCTACCCAGGCACCGAGTTCTACGACTACGTGAAGAATAACGGGCTGATCACGATCGACTCGATGACCGACGAGCAGGGTCACCAGTTACCCAACATCAGCTACGAGAACCTTGACCGGGCAGAACTGGTGGATTGGGTGGAGCGTTTCTACGGCGAGTATTACTTTCGCCCGCGCGCCATCTGGCGGGTTGTGCGCAAGGCGATCTTCTCAAACTCAGAGCGGAAGCGCCTGCAGAAGGAAGCACGTGAGTACCTTGCGTTGCGCCGCAAGCGGCAGCAGTTTGTTCGGGACCAGCGGGCTTCCCAACCGGCGGTGGGAGACTAGCCCCTCACCATGGAACCGCGCATCCGTCGCGCCGCCACAAAAACCATCCTGTTCACCAGCCTGATAATTATTTGCCAGGTAGGTGGAAATGCGCTGTTGAGCTGGGCCATGAAACGCGACCAAGCGGTAGTTCCCGCACCGTTGCTGGCCTTGCTTCCCTTCCCCATGCCCGAGTGGATGATGCCCTTCTTCAGCCTCTTCCTCTGGCTGGGGGTGGCGATGCTCGTAGTGTCCCTGCTTTCGCGGATGACACTGCTTACCTGGGCGGACCTGAGCTTTGTGGCCCCGGTTACCGCGCTGGGCTACGTATTAAACGTGGTGGCCGGAGCAGTACTTCTGGGCGAAGTGGTGGATGCCAAGCGTTGGGCAGGGTCACTCCTGGTGGTGGCGGGCAGTGCTCTGGTGGGGGTCACCCTGAGTGAGCATGCCACCGCCCCCGAGGGCGGGAACCCGGATGGTGAGGTGCGCCGGTGAAGTGGCTTTATCTGGCCATCGTCGTGGTGGCAACGGCTGCCAGCGAAATTCTATTGAGCTGGGATATGAAGCGCCATGGAGAGGTGGACAACTTTCAGCCTGGTCGGCTGGCCGGGGTGGTGGCCGGCTTCCTACGGCGTCTGCCCATTCTGGCGGCGATTGCGTTCCTGGCAGTCTCGTTCATCGCCTTTCTGCAGTTACTCAAGATTGCGGACCTCAGCTTCGCGGTGCCCGCAAGCGCAGCTTCCCTGGTTCTGGAAACGCTGCTGGCACGGACAGTGCTTCGCGAGCCGGTTCACTGGCAGCGCTGGTGCGGTACGGCGCTGGTGGCTATGGGAGTGCTGCTAATTGCAGCATAGTGAGGCGCAATGCAACTACCGGCGCTGGAGTGGAGCAACCTCTTGCAGGGCGGTCTTCTGCTAATGGCGGGAGTGGCCGCTTTCTACCAATTGCTTAGTGTGGTGGCGGGCAGTAAGCATCGGCTCCGCCCCGAGAGCCCTGCCCGCTCCCTGCCTCCCATTTCCGTCCTAAAGCCTGTCCACGGGCTGGACTTCGCGCTGGAAGAGGCGCTGCATTCTTTCGCGTCACAGGACTACCCGGAGTATGAATTGCTGTTTGCGGTGGATGATCCGGCAGACCCCGCGTTACCATTGCTTCGCAGGGTGATGGATGCCCATCCCGAACGGCAGTCACGGCTGCTGATTGGGGGCCTCGCCTGCGCGAATCGCAAAGTGGGCTTGGTAGCGGCGATGGAAGCGGCTGCCCGCCACCCGGTGCTGCTGATCAGCGATGCAGACATCCATGTGCCAGCGGGGTACCTGCGCGCGGTGGCTGCGGAACTGGAGACACCGGGCGTGGGCCTGGTGACGGCACTTTACCGTGCGAGAGCCAACACTTTCCCTGGTTCCTGGGAGGCGCTGGGAATATCCACAGACTTTTCTCCCAGTGCGCTAGTGGGCAGGATGTTAGGTGTATCCGAGTTCGCTTTGGGCTCGACAATGGCCCTACGCGGAGACCTGCTGGAGTCGCTCGGCGGCAGCCTGACCTTAGGAGACTATATTGCCGACGACTATCATCTGGGGCGAATGGTGCGCCAACGGGGCCTGCGCATTGGACTGCTAAAGCAGGCTGTGGAAACCTCCCTTTCCGGGGATAGCTGGGCGGAGGTGTGGCGACACCAATTGCGGTGGGCACGCACCATTCGTGCCTCCCGTCCGGACGGCTATGTGGGCTTGCCGGTAACCAGCGCCAGCCTCTGGGCGCTCCTCCTGCTGCTCACTCCCTACTGGGCTTGGGGACTTGCGCTGCTGACTTTGCGCATGGGAGCGGGGGCATGGCTGGCCCGTACCGTGATGAACGACCCCATCCCCTGGACCATGCTGCTTCTACAACCCGCCCGTGATGTGTGGTTTTTTGCCATATGGTGCGCCGGACTCTTCGGACGCACGGTGGATTGGCGCGGCCAGCAACTGGTGCTGAACCGCGCCGGACGCATTCTTACACGCCGTGTTTCTTAAACCAGGCAAGCATCGCTGCCCAAGCTTCCTTGGCTTCCTTTTCGCGATAACTTTGCCGGTAATCCGCGTGGAAGGCATGGGGCGCCTTGGGGTAGACAATGATGTCGGCCGTCTTTCCCCCCGCTTTGGCGGCGTTACGCATCTGGTCGATGGTGCTGAGCGGGATACCCGAATCTTCCTCCCCATACAGGCCGAGTACGGGAGCATTGAGATTGGCTGCGATATCCACCGGGTGCTTGGGCTGCAGCTCGTTAGACTGCCCCACAAGCCGGCCGTACCATGCAGCCCCCGCCTTCACGGAGTTACTGTAAGCGGTATAGAGCCACACCACACGCCCACCCCAGCAGAATCCAGTGATCGCCAGACGCTGCGGGTTCACCTTACCGGTGCCCATCGCATAGACCCGGGTAGCATCCAGGTCGATCATCACTTCCTGGTCGCTGGTCTTGCCGACGATCTCACGAATCTGGCCAAAGTCACTGAGCTTGGTAACATCTCCGTGACGCGAAAACGGTTCGTTGGCGATGGCGAAATAGCCTTCGTGGGCTAGACGGCGGCAGACATCCTTGATGTGTTCGTGGAGGCCGAAGATCTCTGGCACCACAATCACCATCGGAAGATTGGAGCCGTTGGCGGGCATCGCGCGGTAGGCGGGAATATTCCCGTTGGGCGTGGCCACCTGGATATCGCCCGCAAGCAAGCCTTCGGTGTTTGTGGTGATCGTTTCCGCACTGATAGGCTGGGCAGCAAGCGCAAAACCTGCCGCGACCTTGGCAAGCATCTCGCGCCGGCTGTCGCGGGCACGGTCCAATAGATTACTGTGTTCGTCGTGCATCTGAAAATCCCCTCGTCGCACGTGGTTTGGCTATCATTCTACCCGAGTAG
>CAZUAX010000012.1:7513-10422 GCA_964618435.1 uncultured Solibacteraceae bacterium | reverse complement strand
ACCGTTACCTTTCGCTCACCGCCCGGCACTTCGCCCAACTCGCGCAAGGGCGCAGGTTTAGCACTGGATCGGCCGCCAAATTTTGGCTCCTTCAATAGAGCGAGCGCCTCATCGAGCGTAATGGTAAGCGGAGAGAGTCGATCGAGGGGAATAGATCGCGTCTCCGTGCCCGTCTTCACAAAGGGACCAAAACGCCCATTGCTGGAAATTACGTCTTCCTTCGTTTCTGGATGCGCACCCAGGGTGCGGGGCAAGGAAAGCAGTGCCAGGGCCTGGTCAAGATCCACGCTTTCCTTGGCCATGCCTGGCAGAAGCGAGGCCATTTTTGGTTTCTTGTCCTCGCCGCTGTCGCCAAGTTGCACGTAGGGACCGAACCGTCCTGCCTTCAGATACACCGGTTCGCCGGATTCAGGGTGACGGCCAATGGGCTCGTCGCCGGTAGCAGCATGGCTCAACAGTTCGACGGCCTTTTCTGCTGTAAGTTCGTCCGGAGACATATCCTCCGGGAGGCTGGCGCGGCGTTCGCCGTCCGTGAGAAAGGGTCCGTAGCGGCCAATGCGAACTTCGTAGACCGCATCCTCTGGCCGGTTCGATGGCACAAAGCGGCAGGCGACACGAGGATCAATGGATTTCTCGCCGATCTCCACCAAGCCCTTCAACCCCGGGAAATCGCCACCGAAATAGAAGTGCTGCAGGTAATCCTTATTCCGCGATTCTCCCCGAGAGATCACGTCGAGATCATCCTCCAGCTTGGCGGTGAACTGGTAATCCAGCAGTTTCTCGAAGTGCAATTCCAGCACGCTCACCACGGCCATCGCAACAAATGTGGGCACCAGCGCAGTGCCTTTTTTGAAGGCGTAGGACCGGCTGAGCACCAGCTCCACAATCGTGGCCCACGTGCTCGGACGCCCAATGCCCAGCCGTTCCAGTTCCTTGATCAGGCTTCCTTCGGTGTAGCGCGGAGGGGGCTGCGTGGACTTGTCCTGCGCATCCACCATCTGGGTTCGTAGCGTCTGGCCCGCCTGCAGTTTGGGAAGTACGCGTTCCTGGTCAGCCAATTCGGCATCCGGGTCGTCCGCACCCTCCACATAGGCGCGCAGGAAACCCGGAAACTCAATGGTCTTGCCGGAAGCGCGCAGTTTCATGTCGCCTTCCGCCACCGTAACGTTCACATAGGTGCCGCGGGCATCGGCCATCTGGCACGCTACGGTGCGCTGCCAGATGAGCTGATAGAGCCGGAACGCCTCTTCGCCAAGCTGTGCCCGCACCACTTCCGGCGAAACAAATTCGTGTCCTGCTGGACGGATGGCCTCGTGGGCCTCCTGGGCATTCTTCACCTTGGTGATGTATTTGCGGGGCTCGGCAGGCAGATAGTCCTTGCCAAAATCGCGGGCGATCAGTTGGCGCGCCGCGCGCAGGGCTTCCTCGCTAAGCGTGGTGGAGTCCGTGCGCATGTAGGTGATGAATCCGTTTTCGTAAAGCTGCTGAGCAACAGTCATCGTGCGGCGGGCGGAGAGGCGCAACTTGCGATTAGCCTCCTGCTGCAGCGTGCTGGTAACGAACGGAGCGGAGGGCTTCGTGACGAAGGGCTTCTCCTCCACCTGCTCCACCAGCGGCGTGCCCTGCTCCAACCGTTGCTTGAGTTCAGCAGCTTGGGCCGCGTCCAGCCGCAGCAGATTCGCGGAACCTGCAAGCTGGCCGGTGGCAGGGTCAAAATCCTTGCCCGTAGCAATGCGGCGATCTCCAAGATGGGTGAGCTCAGCTTCAAATTCACTGGCCGGGTCACCGCTGGTATAGCGCAGCTTAGACTTCAGCGCCCAGAAACTGGCCTTGCGGAAGCGGATCCGTTGACGTTCGCGCTCCACCAACAGGCGGACGGCGACGCTCTGTACACGGCCTGCGCTAAGGCCAGGCGCCATCTTCTTCCAAAGAAGCGGGCTCACTTCATAGCCATACAGACGATCAACAATTCGCCGCGTCTCCTGGGCCTTTACAAGGTTCTCGTCGATATCGCGAGGGTTGGCAAGCGCCTCCAGAATGGCATCCTTGGTGATTTCGTGGAACACCATCCGGTGGACGGGCACCTTGGGCTTCAGGGTTTGCACAAGGTGCCAGCTGATTGACTCCCCTTCGCGGTCCTCGTCAGTTGCGAGATAGAGGGTGGTGGCGTCCTTCAGCTTTTCTTTCAGGAGCTTGACGTGATCCTTCTTATCCTTGGGGACCACATACAGAGCCTCAAACTGGTCTTCGATGTTGACACCAAGACGCGCCCAGCCTTCCTTCTTGAGGTTCGCTGGAATCTCCGCGGCGTTGTTCGGAAGGTCGCGGATATGGCCGTTGGACGCCACCACATCATAGTCCTTCTGCAGGAACTTGGAAATGGTGCGAGCCTTGGTGGGGCTTTCGACGATGACGAGATTCTTCGTTGACATGAACAGGTTCTTCTGGACCAGGGACGGCCCGTATTTTCTCACAATACTTCTATGTGCCCCGAACTTGGGGCGAATCGCCACCGCAAACGAAATATCCGGATGGGTGAAGGCGCGGACTCCCTAGGTCGAATGCAGTTGCCAAACCAATACTCACACATGCCGACCCAGGTACGGGAAGCACGTAACCGACTTTCTGGCAATTCAGAGCGCCACCTACCACCATAGCGCAGGATACAGCGAAGACCGGATCAATGGCTTTCTGGCACTACTCGCAGTACCGAGGGTGGATGCGCTGTTCTGGTGGTTGTTGTGGGGATGTCCTTGCTTGGAGCATCCCGTTTCGTTTCGATTGGTATAATCTGACAATTCATGCAGAGACGCCACTTCGTTCAAGCAATTGCCGGCACGCCCGTGGCATCCGCGGCCCTTGCTCAACAGGCCTCCGGAGCTGGACAGAGCACTCCCCAGGCAGCGGCT
>CAZUAX010000012.1:1381-7413 GCA_964618435.1 uncultured Solibacteraceae bacterium | reverse complement strand
GCTGCCACCTTATTGGAACCGCTTCGCCAGCCCTGGACGTATCATCCGCCAGCGGACCCCCTTGCCCATTTCCTGCGCGAAGCAAAGGCGGACATTCGAACCGCCACTCTGAACTCCCAAGCCTACGTAGAAGCGAATGTTTCTTCCGGGCGAAGAGCGAGTGGGCGGGGTTCCTATATGCTGCCCCTGGATTGAGGCTTTTCCGAAGGCCCAGAATCGGTGGACCCGCACCAAAGACGGGAATCTCTTCCGCCCCGCGAGGATTTGCGATGGCTGCTCCTGAATACGATGTGGTGATTGTCGGCTCTGGCGCATCAGGCGGCATGGCTGCCTACGCGCTGGCAAAGAAGGGGGTAAAGTGCGTGGTGCTGGACGCTGGTCCTGCTGTGGACTTTGACCGCGCATCTGTCCTTAAGCCCGTCTACGAACTGCCTTACCGTGGTTTTGGCGAGCCTGGCAAATTAGCCCACGTATTTCAATCGAACGAGTTCAATGCCAACCGCTGGGTGGACGAACAGGAAGTCCCCTATACCTACACACCAGGCGAACCGTATAACTGGGTGCGGGTGCGCATGGTGGGCGGCAAGTCACTCTACTGGGCACGCATGTCTTTCCGCCTTAGCGATTACGAATTTAAGGCCAAGGATCACGACGGGTTTGGCGAAAACTGGCCCATTAGCTATGCCGATCTCAAGCCCTACTACGACCAGGTAGAACCCATCTTTCGTGTCACTGGCAAGAAAGAGGGCTTGCCGCAACTGCCGGACGGCGAGTTTATCGAGGACCGCTCGCCGAACACGGAAGCGGTGGTGAAGTTTACGCAAGCGGCAAACCAGCAGGGGATTCCCGTCACCAAGATCCGCCGTTCCCTGGGCCAAGGGCGTTTCGCCAGTTCCTTCAACCTTCTGCTGCCACCCGCCATGGAGACCGGCAACTTGACGATTGTGCCGAACGCGGTGGCACGCGAGATTTCGGTGGACAAGAACACCGGGCTCGCCAACGGCGTCCACTTCGTGGAGCGTCAGAGCGGACGGCAGATGCACGTAAAGGCCAAAGTGGTGGTGGTGGGCGCGTCCTGCCTGGAGAGTACACGGCTGCTGCTGAATTCGGGCATCGCCAATTCCAGTGGAACCCTTGGCCATTACCTGCACGACCAGTTCTACATCTCGCAGGCCGTGTTCGCGATATGGCCAGGCGCAAAAAATGGGAACGCAACCAGGCAGATGATTGGGGGCGGAGGCTACATTCCCCGTTTCCGCAATCTGAAGAAGGGCGAAAAGCATAACTTCCTGCGTGGCTACGCCCTGGATTTCTACACGGGAGGTTCCCCCGACGCGAAGTACTTTCCTTCCTGGGGCGAGCAGTTGGAAAAAGATCTTGCCGCCAACCAGGGGGCTGGGTTTTCCTGCACCTCCATGGGCGAAGTGCTTCCCCGCTACGAAAACTTTGTGGAGATAAACAAGAAGGTCACGGACAAGTGGGGCATCCCGGTGCTGCATTTTCAGTGCCGGTACACCGACAACGAATTCAATATGGCTCGCGACTCCATCAACACCATGGCGGAAGTCTGCGATCAGGCCGGCTTTCAGGTGCTTAGCCGCAACGACCAGATGTTCCCTCCGGGCTACAGTATCCATGAACTTGGAACCTGCCGGATGGGGGATAACCCCAAAACGAGTGTGCTAAACCAGTGGAACCAGAGCCACGATGTGAAGAACCTCTTTGTGGTGGATGGCAGCAGTTTTGTTACCGGAGGCACACAGAACCCCACGCTCACCATCCTGGCCCTCTCCTGGCGCGCTAGCGACTACATTGTGGAACAGAAGAACAAGGGAAACCTGTAGACACGTGCGGATTCTGCTTTCCATCCTGACTGCGGTGTGCTTCGCCACCGCAATGCTCGCTTTGGGACAAGCTCAGCAGACATCGCCCACCGGCCCCGTGCAACCGATTCCCTTCAGCCACAAGCACCACGCGGGCACGCTGAATCTGCCGTGCGGCACCTGCCACCTCAACCCGGACCCCGGCGAGCAGATGCAATACCCCAAGACCACGGTATGCATGCAGTGCCACAAGACTGTCAAGAAAGACAGCCCCATCATTCAGCAGTTGGCGGAAACCGCACAGAGGGGCGAAGAGATCGCCTGGGTGCGTATCTATCAGTTACCCAGCTACGTCTTCTTCAGCCACCGTGCCCATTCCAAGGCAGGCGCGAAGTGCATGGACTGCCACGGCCGCGTGGCCATGCACACGGTACTCTTCAAGGAAGGCGACATCAGCATGGGAGCATGCATGGATTGCCACGTAAAAAACAACGCCAGCGTCGATTGCCAGTACTGCCACGAACCTATCGAGCAGTAAAGCAGTCCGCGCCTGCCATCGCCAAGAGATCCCGCGACTAGCGGCAGCGTCAGGCAGCCTCAGCGCGAGAGGAGGGCCGTTCCTGCTGCTCTACGGCAGGCTCCGGCATTTCCTTCTCAAACAGCTTCCCGACGGCAAAGGACGCCTTGAACAGGGCCTTTACCGGGATGATGCCACCTACGCGGTAATCGCCTACTGCACCTAACGCCATTGAGGCCATGCAGCCGCACTGGCTACAGTCGGGGTCCCCGCCAAACTGACAAGGCGTGATCTTCGTCTTGAAGTCAGCCGAAATTGTGTGAGTGGTCTTGGCGAAAATGCAGTCGTCAGGATTGCTGGGCGGCGAGAGGAATTGCTTCAACGCCGACTCGTGCATTTCCAGCTTGGGGAATCGACGGCGCAAAACCATCATCTCTTCCACCGCGCGACGACGCTCTTCCTTCGTAAGAATTTCAGGAGCTTCCGCGCCACGTTGAGGCGTGAACATGCTCATCCAGATCTTCTCTATTTCCGGTCGCGGCGCCCAAAAGGCAATGAACTCTTCCAGATAGCCTGGCCGCTTCATCATCTGCCCGGTAATGGTACTGTGAATCGTGATCCGCTGGCCTGCAATGTTTTTCAGGATACGGTCGTACGTGGCGGGCTTGCGACGTTCGTCATGGTCCTCCCGTAGGCCATCAATCGACACCACCACCTTCACGCGAGGCATGTCCTTCCAGGCACCCGGTATTTGCCGGAACGCGCTGGTGACCACCTGCACAAAGATGTTGCGCTCAACCAGATGGGGCATCAACTTTTCGAGTTCGCGATAGCGCACCAAGGGGTCGCCCCCCACCAGAGACAGGTGCAAGGGCTTGTGGAAGTCCACCAGGCGAAGGACGCCATCCACCAGGTCGTCGCCTTTACTGTCGTTCAGTTCGCGGAGAGTAACCAGCCCCCCAAGATGGGTGGGTTCATACGCATAACAACCGGGACAGCGTAGCGGGCATTCCCGGGTAACTTCAATTGAGAGAGAGGGGCGGCGGCCCGCCAAGATCCCTTTCCAAGCCTGCAAGATATCACTTTTCTGCACAAGTTAGCTTTCCCCAGGAAGGCCCGACCGGTGTTTACGGCCGGAAGAAAAAGTCCCAGATATATTTCAAGAGTAGCATGCGAACAACGGCGTTCCCTCTCCTGGGACGCGGTTGGTGGCACAGCGGTTGCCAACCTCCTAGCCATGAGAAGCGAAATCTGTGCAGTTAAGTCACGTTTGGGGCAACCAAGCCATTGACGACACCGCTCGCAACCGCCACGTTGGCGAGGTGCGAGCGCAGGTGACAGTGACAGGAGTGGATAGTGCTGGCTGTGATGGGAGCGGGTTTGTGGGATCGCCGCTACTCCGCGGCCGTTTTCGCTCGGCGCACTTCATCCTCTTCAAGCAGCCGCTCACGAGCTTGCAGCAACTCTACGCGCTGTTCATGCGCTACCTCGGGATAGCTCAATTTCAGCCCCTCTAGCGTCCGGCAGAGGATATCCGCCACGGCTACCCGAGCCAGAGGCTTGGAATCAGCGGGAATCACATACCAGGGCGCCCATGGGGTGCTGGTGCGGCGGAAACAATCCTCGAAGGCGTCCACGTAGTCGTCGAAGAATGCCCGCTCCCGGATATCGTTCACGCTGAATTTCCAGTTCTTGTTGGGGTCGTCAATGCGCTCAAGAAAGCGCTTCTTCTGTTCCTCTTTAGAAACGTGCAGGAAGAACTTCAGCACAACGGTGCCGTTGTTCACCAGATACTTTTCGAAGTTGTTGATTTCGTCAAAGCGTTGCTTCCAGATGCCCTTGCCTAGGCGCGATTCGGGAATCCGCTGCTTGGCAAGGAACTCCGGGTGTACGCGCACAATCAACACCTCCTCATAGTGGGAGCGGTTGAAGATGCCGATGCGTCCGCGTTCGGGCAGCGCCTTGAAACTCCGCCACAGATAGCCGTGGTCCAGTTCTTCGTCGGATGGTGCCTTGAAGGAGAAAACCTGGCAGCCCTGCGGATTGATGCCGGACATCACATGCTTGATGGTGCCATCCTTACCCGCAGCATCGAGGGCCTGGAAAATCATGAGAATGGCGTAGGAGTTCTGCGCATAGAGCCTGTCCTGAAGTGCTGCGATGCGGCGCGTGCCTTCCTCCAGAAGTCCGCGGGCGCCGTTTTTGTCGAGGGCCGGCACCTTGAGCGCCGTGGGGTAGTCCTTTCGCAGATTTACCTTTTTGCCGGGCGGTACGCGCAATGACTTTAGGAGTGACTTATCCAGTAGGGGTTTCATTTCGCAGTTTCTCCCTTCCTTACGGTGTAGGAAATCTCGGATGCCCGCCTGTTGCAGCCTGCCCCACCTCAGGCTGTTGGCAAGGCCCTAAGCGCCACCACGAAATCGACGCCAAACGGGGGCGTGTAGCTGATTCCCAGGCGCTCAAAAGCTTTGGCGGGGAGCCCCACGTCGGCCAGCATCAGGGTGCCTGTGAGATCTGGAAGGAGTCCCGTCTTGGGGAGCCCCAAAGTCATGGTCTGGGTCGCCCGGATGTACGTTCCGGTGTGCTCGCCGGTGGTGGCATTGATACCTGACGGAGCATCAAGAGAAAGCATGGGGGAGCCAATATCGTTGGCCCAGAGGATAAGGTCGCGCACGGCGCCGGCGGGGATAGGCTCGTCGGTTGCACCATGCAGCGCGTCCACCACGAGGTCAAAATCGTCACCAGGCAACTGCCTCGCGGCCACAGTGACTGACCCTGTAGCCTGGAATGCTTTATGCTGGAGAGCCGCGCTTTCCGATAGCCGCCGAGGATGTGCCAGACAAAGCGACACGGATGCGCCACGGTTGGCAAGGTGCCGAGCCGCACAAATGCCAGCCTCACCATGCTGGCTACCCGCAAGCACCAAAATCCGGGACTCCATCCAGTGCGAGCCAAGCATGCGCATGGCGGTGGAAGCAAGGTTGCGGCCAGCGTTCTCCATTACTTGGAGCCACTGAAGACCAGTTTCTTCGGTGGCCACACGGCACAACTCATGCATCCGGGCTACGCTTACCGCAGGCACCGCGATTCCGTGAATAGTCTCAAATGCAAGCCTCATGGCGACTCGCATATCATACGCCTGTTCGAGGAAAAACGCTCGGGGGTGGTTGGGTTCGACTCTGAAATCCGAAAAAAATGGCCACTAGACCCGTCCGACCTTAGCCTTTTTCCGCGCCAGAAGCAGAGAGCAGGCTGCGATTCCGGCTGAACAGGAAGTAGATCACCAAGCCAATTCCCAGCCATACGACGAAACGAACCCAAGCTTCCAGCGGCAACCCCGTCATCAGGACCAGACACGAAACGATGGAGAAGACGGGTACAAAGGGAACCAAGGGCACACGGAAGCGACGGGGACGTTCGGGGTCGCGCTTTCGCAGCACCAGCACGCCGGCGGACACCAGCATAAAGGCGAAGAGGGTGCCAATGTTGGAGAGGTCCGCGAAAGTTCCGATATCCCAAATGCCAGCCGGGATTCCGACGGCCAAACCCGCCACCCACGTGCTCACGTGGGGCGTTTTGTATTTGGGATGAACTTTCGAGAAGCTCTTGGGCATCAGCCGGTCGCGGGACATCGCGAACCAAACCCGGGCCTGTCCGTACTGAAACACCAGGAGGGACGAGATCATGCCGAT
>CAZUAX010000012.1:0-1281 GCA_964618435.1 uncultured Solibacteraceae bacterium | reverse complement strand
GCACCCGTAATCACGCCACTGAACCCGTTGGGCATATAAGGTGTCCAGTTGCTCGCGTCCACCGCGCTTGCCGCACCGAAGACAAACACCAGTACGGCACCCACTTTCACCAGCACCATGATGTTGTTGGTACGGGCGCTTTCCCGCACCCCTCGCACCAGCAGCCACGTGAGCACCATCAGAACAATGAAGGCGGGGAGGTTGAACCACGCCCCTGTACGAACTCCACCCGCAAAGATAGGCGTGGTGAGTTCCATGGGAAGGTGGATGCCAAACACGCTATCGAAGATATCCGCCAGATAGGCGGAAAACCCCACAGCAACCGCCATATTGGAGACAGCGTATTCGAGAATCAGGTCCCAGCCAATGATCCAGGCGACAATCTCACCGAGGGTAGCGTAAGTGTAGGTATAAGCACTGCCCGAAACTGGGATCATGGAGGCCAGTTCCGCGTAGCAGAGGGCTGAAAATCCGCAGACGATGGCGGTAATCAGGAAGGAAAGCGAGATTGCAGGGCCAGCACCAGGCCTGCCAATCGTAGAGATGGCGTCGGGACCGTTCAGGAGAAGGTCAAGCACCGGTGCATGAAGCACCGAGTTGAAACTCATGGTTTCGCCGGCGGCGGCGGTGCCAGACAGGACGAAAATGCCGGAGCCGATCACCGCGCCCAGGCCGAGAGCGATTAAACTCCAGGGGCCCAGGGTTTTCGCCAGTTGAGCTTCTGGGCGCTCCGAAGCGGCGATAAGGTCGTTGATGCTTTTAGTTCGGAATAGCTTGTTCACTACAATTGCCCGGAATGGAGCATCGCCGGAGCCCCGCCATGATGGAACACGGGACCCCGGCGCGCAATATATCAGGCAAGTCTAGCGTTTCGAGCGGCCTTTGACAATGACACGGGCCTTTTTCTTATTGGACCCGCGTGCCACGCTATCAGGGCGCGGTGCCTTGGGTGCGGCGTTCTTGCGCGCTACCCGCTTCAGTTTCTTGCGCTCTGCGCGATCTTCCACATGCTTGGTGTTCATTTAGCAACCTTCAATCCAGCGAAACGCTCAATCAATTTTTTCAGGCCGTGTCCGGGAAAGCTGACGATGATTTTCGCCTGCTCCCCCTCGCCCTCGCGCCGTACCACCGTCCCTCGCCCGTAGCGGGCGTGGATGACGCTGGAACCTACCCGAAACCGAATATCCCGCACAGACGCATCGCCCGCGGCCTTGGCCGCAGAAGCCGGTGGCCTGGCCGCCCCACCAGCATTACTGCTGGCTGGGCTGGGACTGCGCGTGG
>CAZUAX010000011.1:39253-57137 GCA_964618435.1 uncultured Solibacteraceae bacterium | reverse complement strand
ACCGAAAGTGATGCGCTGCGTGGCAGCTTCGTGTTCAACGCGGACTTTGGACGAACGGTGATTGAGAACCTGCGATGGGGAGCGCCGTCCAATTACACCCTACAGACCGGGAATGCCACGCGTGGCTTCCGCAACTGGATGGGACAACTGTTCGTGGGGGACGTCTATCGGGCAACTTCATCACTGACACTGGACTTTGGGCTGCGCTTCGCACCTGTGACCGCACCTTACGAAGTGAATGGCTTCACTGACATGCCCTTCACCAGCGATTGGAACAACGTCGCACCGCGGTTTGGGTTTGCCTACGCGCTTCCTAAGGAATGGGGCGTATTTCGCGGCGCGTACGGTGTGCAGTTCGGAGAACTGTTTCCGGCAACCTATGGCCAAACCAGGTTCAACCCTCCAGGCAGCCTGAAAGTGCGGGTAAATGCGCCTAACTTTCTTGATCCTTTGGCGGGCTACTTCGATGGAGGCTTCAATCCAAACGCCCGCGCCGAGGTGTATTTCCTTGACCCAAACCTCGCCACTCCATATTCTTACCAGTACAACTTCAGCTGGGAGCGCAGCCTTCCCGCCAACGCCTTGCTGCGATTGGGCTATGTGGGAAGCCGGTCACATAAGCTGCTAAGCACTTGGTACCTGAACCGGGGACAGCCACGGGACGGCATTCCGCAAACGACTGCCACAACGAACCTGCGCCGGGCTGACCAGCGCTACTACGACCTGCGCTACCCCACCAACGCATCACGCGGATACTACGACGCCGTGCGAGCGACTGTGCTGATTCCAGAGTGGAAGGGCGTTTCCTTTGAGGGCGGCTACTGGTTCAGCAAAGCGATTGACCTTGGGGGTAACTACACGAACACTGGCGCCGGCAGGGACGGGCTGGATTCCCGTGGTCAGACTGAGTTTGACGTGCAAGGAGACATGCGCGCCCTTAGCGATTTCCACCAACCACACGCTTGGCTACTTCGCGGAGGATATCGTACGCCGTTGACTTTTGGACCCGGAGAGTGGGGGCGGCGAATTCTGGGCGGCTGGCAGTTCAACTCGGTGGCTCTTTGGAAGAGCGGAACACCATTCTCCCTATTCTCTGGCTCGGACGGGCCAGGATTTGGCAACGTGGATGGGTCATTCAATGACCGCCCAAACGTCATTGACCCCACGGTACTGGGACGGGCAGTGGACCATCCGGACCGCTCCGCGGCCCTTCTGCCACGAGAGGCATTTGGTTATATTTCACCGACGGATCCGCGAGGCAACATTGGTCGTAATACCTTCCGCCGGCATCATGTGTGGAACGTAAATGCGAGCCTCTCAAAAACCTGGCGTATCCAGAATGAGCGGGCGATCACCTTGCAGGCCGAGAGCCTGAACCTCCTGAACCGAGCGCAGTTTGCTGAGCCAGGAAGCCGGCTGTCAAACCCTGACTTCGGACAGATCACAAATACGCTAAATGATGGCCGGACCTTCCGGTTTCTGGCGCGGTTGAACTTCTGAATTGTGGTTGTCGGCTTAGGCGATGGAAGGCCTGTCCGGAGTGCAGACTATGCGTCGTGCCCCGCCGGCAATGTCGCTTCGAGGCGCTGAAGGCGCGGAATTGTAAGCGCGAGGATTGCGAAGCCCACTGGGTAGAGAAGTCCGCAAACCAGAAACATGGGGCCGTAGCCAACAGCCGCAATGGTTTGCCCAATTAATAAAGTGCTCAGGAAGCCGCCCAAGCCTCCAGCGCTTCCTGTCAACCCCACCACCGTGCCGACGGTGGATGACGGGAAAAGGTCGCCAATCATGGTCATGTAGTTGGTCATCCAGAAACCGTGGGCGAACATCAGCACACCCAGCAGAGCAACTGCTGCTGTGAGGTTGGGGGTAACCAGAGCGAGGATGGAAACCGGCGTAAGCAGAGCGGCTGCTGCCATGATCCCCTTACGTGCACGATTGATACTCAGCCCGCCACGTACCAGCGAATCAGAAAGCGCCCCACCAAGCATGGACGAAATACCCAGAGTCAGGAAGGGAATCCAAGCCACACGACCAATGTCATCGAGCGAAGCACCTCGCTCCTCAGAGAGATACTGGGGAATCCAGAACATGTAGAAGTAGAAGACCGGGTCAAGGAGAAACCGGGTGGCCACCAGCCCCCAGACCTCCCGACTTGCCAGAAGCGCCGCCCATGGCCAGGCCTTTTCCACGGTGGCGCCAGGCATTCCCCGCTCAGCGAGAATCAGCGCACGCTCCTCTTCCGTGACGTGCCGGGAGGATTCCGGGGCGCGAAACAGAAGGAACCATAGAACTACCCAAACCACGCCGATCAGTCCGGTGGCGATGAAGGCGCCCCTCCATCCGACGAGCTGCGACGTCAAGACAATCAGCGGAGGGGCAAGCACTGCGCCGAAGGCAGAACCGCCGGTGGTGGCAATGCCCATCGCCAGGGCGCGTTCGCGGGCGGGAAACCATTCCAAGATGCCCTTCGCTGCGCCAGGAAAGCATCCGCCCTCCCCGATGCCAAGCATAAGGCGGAAGCCAGTGAGTTGGGTGGCATTCTGTGCGGCGGCATGAAGGAGGCTGGCAACCGTCCAGAACGCCACCGTAAGCCCAAGGCCGAAGCGGGTGCCAATGCGATCAATCAGGCGGCCACCAACCGTAAACATGACGCTGTAGGCCAGAGTGAATGCAGAGACCGCGTAGGAGTATTCGCGGTTTGTGAACTCAAGGTCCTTGAGGATGGCGGGCGCCAGAACGCTAAGCACCTGTCGATCAAAGAAACTCAACGCGGAGGCACCGAAGAGGAGGATGGCGATCCACCAGCGAAATCCCGGAATGCGCATAGGTTAACGGCCCCTCGCAGCGAAGTGATTTGGCATGAGATGCGTCATGGGCGGGTAGTTCTCAGGCGAAGTGCCGGTCCCAACGGATTATCGACTGGCTAAGGCGGTTAATGATGGGACGAGCCGCTGGATCGTAGTAGCGATTGATGGTCTCGCCGGGGTCCGATTCGAGATCGTAGAGGGCGCCGTCCTCTTGGCCACGGAACTTGCGGGGATTTTGGGGATCCTGGAAGAGCACCAGCTTGTAGCGGCCCTCGCGGATCATCACCTGACGGTCGTGGTCGCGGTAGCGCTGATAGCCGAACGCGAGTTCGCTGAATACGGGGGCAGCGGGCGCAGGGGCGTCGCCACGCAAGGCAGGCGCAAGGCTGGCGTAGTGGGAGCCCACAGTCGGCAGGCCAGCCAGATCAAGGAACGTGGCCATGAGGCTGCCCACGTTCACGGGTTGCGCGATGCGTTTTCCCGCAGGCAGATGTCCCGGCCAAGCCACGAAAAACGGCACGGTTCCCACCTGTTCATAGAAGGTCTGCTTTTGAAGCATGCCCTGGTCGGCAAGGTGGCTGCCATGGTCGCTGATGAAGGCAACGACGGTGTTTTCGAGGAGACCGCGTTTGCGCATCCAGCCAAGGAAGTCTCCGATGACCGCGTCGACAAAGGCAACGCGGGAATAGTAGGCCTGGCGGAGGCGGCGAATGTCGTGGGAACTGAGATGGTCAGTTCCCTGAAAGGAACGAAGGCACTCTCGCTCTCGCGCGGGCTGTCCCTGCAATTGGGCAGGATGGGGAAGCGGGAGCCGGATCGCGTCTGCGTCGACAGCGTTGAGAAAGCGCCGCGGCATCACCACGGGGGTGTGTGGCGCGTTCAGAGACAGGCGCAGGAAGAAAGGCTTGCTGGCATCGCGGGCGGACAACCAATCCATGGCAAGTTGCGCGTTCACACGCTCAGCGGATTCCTCCTCAGGGGCAGGAAACTCACCGGCAAGAATCCAGGAGCGACGTAAGCCCTCAGCGGCGCGGCTTTGGTAGACGAGCGCGTTCCAATCCTCAGGCTTGTGATTTTTCAGGTAACGGGTGCCGTTGACATGGACATCGTCGGCCTTTCCCATCTCGAATTGAAAAGCCTGTCGTCCTTTCACAAAGTAGTGCTTCTTGCCGAACGAAGCCGTCTGGTAGCCGGTATCGGCAAAGCGCCAGGCAAGGAAAGTGGTATCGTCACGAAGCCTTGCCTGGTTGTGCAGTACCCCAATGCTTGAAGCACGCTTGCCCGTCAGCAACGCACTGCGGCAAGCAACGCAGACAGGGGCGGGAACATAGGCGCTATTGAAGATGGTTCCTTGCCCCGCGAGGGCATCCAGGTGGGGAGTTCGCGCCCAGGGGGCGCCATAGCAGCCCACGGAGTCCGGACGCTGTTCATCAGTCATCACCCACAACACATTGGGGCGCGCCGGCGCAGCACGCAGGATGGCAGGCGCCCCGGCCAAGCCAAGCCCAGCGCTAAGGATGGCGCGGCGCCCCGGCTTTGTGAGTGGGCTGCCGTGGCACCGATGGGGGCTGCGTGGCATGGCAGTTCTCCTTCGCTGCAGGCGCTTCTAGCTACTCTGCGCGGGGCAATCGGTCCATGAGTTCGCGAAGGGCCGTCTCTGCTGCGCGGCGGCCGTTTAGAACCTGTGCCATTTGAGCGGTAATGGGCATTTCTACTTCCGCCGCCTGTGCAAGTTCGAGCGCGGCAAACGTAGTATTCACCCCTTCGGCCACCATGGTCATGCCGCTGAGGATATCACCCAGATTGCGTCCCTTGGCCAATTCGATGCCCAAGCTGCGATTACGAGACAGCTCACCGGTGCAGGTAAGCACAAGGTCGCCTAAGCCGGCCAAACCCGCCAGAGTTTGGGGCTTGCCGCCCAAGGCAGTAGCAAGGCGCGTAATCTCGGCCAGTCCGCGGCTGATGAGAGCGGCGCGCGAATTGCTGCCAAGCCCAAGGCCCGCGCAGACACCGGCGGCAATCGCGATGACGTTCTTGAGTGAGGCTCCGAACTCAACGCCGATGGGGTCGTCGTTGGTGTAGAGACGGAGAGGGTTTCCGGACAGGGCAGTTTGTACGGCTATAGCCACCTCCGGGTCATGCGAGGCTACTACCAACGCGGCGGGTTCACCAGCAGCCACCTCCCTGGCGAAACTGGGCCCGGAAAGCACGGCAAGGCGCGGCGTGAAGGCGCTGGAGGTCACCTCGCTCACCACCTGGCTCATGCGCAGGTGCGTGTTTTCTTCCAGACCTTTGGTGGCGCTCACCAAGATGGCATCGGCACGCAGCCAGGGCAAAGCGTAGAGCATCAGGCGACGCATGGCATGGGATGGCGGAGCCAGCACCACCATCTCCGCCCCATGAAGGCAATCCTCGTAGTCAGTAAAGGCGTGGACGTTGGCAGGAATGCTGAACTCGGGCAGGTAAGTGATATTACGCCGCTTACTATTGATGGATTCCGCAACCTGGTGTTCGCGCACCCAGAGGTGGAGGCGTTCGGTTTTAGGCGCGAGGGTGATCGCCAGGGCCGTACCCCAGCTTCCGGCTCCCACGATGGCCAAGGTCTGCATCAGGCTTTGCTCCCCAAACGATTTTCAGTGCCCGCGCGCAGCCGGGCAATGTTGGCTTTGTGCTTGTAAATGATGAGTGCCGCGCTCACTGCGGCCACCAACAGGTAAATGGAATTATGGGTCATTAGCCAGACCCCCAGGGGCAACACGGCGGCAGCCGCAATCGAGGAGAGCGATACATAGCGCGTCTTCCACACCAGCGGCAAGAAAATGAGCATGGTGGCGATCATGGCCCAGGGAGTGAGCACGAGGAATGCACCCAACGCGCTGGCGACTGCCTTGCCCCCCTGGAAACGGAGCCAGACGGGAAACATGTGTCCGCAAAGAACCGCGAACGTGGCCAAGGCCATGGTGAGAGGGTCACCGCCGCTAAGCCAGTCGGCAACCAGCACGGCAGCCGCACCCTTAGCGACATCGAGCAGGAGCGTAAGGACCCCCAGCGTGCGACCCGCTGTGCGAGCAACGTTGGTGGCGCCGATGTTGCCGCTGCCTTTGCTGCGGACATCGACGCCCGTGCGCCAGTGAACCAGAATCAGGCCAAAGGGAATCGAACCCAGCAGATAGGCGACTAGGATGGCGACGGCAAGAATCATGAGCTAGCTCTATCCTAGGCTACTGCGAATCGCGCCGGACGGCACAGACCCTCGGCGTCATTGGCGGAAAGCCATACCGTTTCCTCGGCAAAGGGCCATGCCGTGCCGCTGTGGCAGGAATCCGGCCGTGAAAAGCGATGCCGCTCCTAACGAATCGCGGGCGTCCTCCGTCTCTGCGATCCCGGATTTAGCGTTTGGCAGGGCTACAATGAGGGCAGCATGAATACCTACTTGCGCGTGTTTTTCTGGGTGCTTACCGTGGCCACCTGCTTTGGGGTGATTTTCTGTGCATACCAGATTGAGACCCCCTTAGCGGTGCACTTACCGGTGGAGGAATTCGCCATTTGGGGCTCGCTGGTTGCGTTGTTCTTCGCGGTGGGGCTGTTTTTTGTAATGCCTCAGACGCCGAATGGGCGGAAGGGCCTGCTGGTTGCGTTTGGCATCACCGGTTTCGCAGTCTGGACAAGTTTCCAGGCATTGCAGCAGACCAGGTTCCTCTACCGGCGTGTGGACCTGGCCGTGACCATTGAAACCGATAACCAGGAAACGCAGCAGGTTACCAGCATGGTGGTGGGCGGCCAATTATACCTGCCGGTGAATCGTAATGAACTGCCTGTGGCGCTGCTGATGCCTGACGGCAGCGAGGACTCGTTCGCACGCAATGTATTTATGGCAAAGGCGCTGGCACGGCGTGGCGTGGCCGCCGTAGCTTACGGACGGTCCACGGTGGCGGAGCCTACGCGCTTGGCCCCGCTGGATTTAACCGCGCGGGGTGAAGACGTCATCTACATGCTGGATCTGCTGGAAAAAGTGAACGAGATATACATGCGGCGCGCTGGATTGGTGGGCTTCTATGAGAACGAGTGGGCGATCCCCTTCACGCTACAGAAGACCAACCGCGTGAATTACGGCGTATTGGTGGCGCCTACCGGCATCACGCCGGCGGAATTTTCGGCGGCATATCTTGACCGGGAATTGCGGGCAGAGGGCTTCACGCAGGAGCAGGTAGAAGAGGCGCGAGGCCTAGTGCGGGATCTGGCAGAAAATCTACGAACGGGAGATGTCGGGAAGGCGAGAGCAGACCTGATCCTGCGATGGGAAGCGGCGTCTAAGGAGCCTTGGTTCGCGGCAGCAGGTTTCCCCGAGGAGCCACCGCAAGCGGGAACCCCGGGGGCCGTATCGACAGCGCTGGGCTTCGACCCGAAAGTGCTATGGAAGGATGCCAAGGTGCCCGTGCGCATTCTGGCGGGCAGTGAAGATCCGCAAAGCCTTCCTGAAACACTGCGCGAGCGCTTTACCGGATACTTTGAAGCCAACGAGGACCCGCACTGGACCTTGGATGTGGTGACGGGTGCTAACCACCTCATGGTGCTTGACGCGGACACCTATTCGAGCGATAGCGCTTGGCCGCCGGGCTTTTTCGACAATCTGGCCAGTTGGATAACTGAGACCACCCGGCCGCAGGACGTGGACGGCGGGCAGTAACGCGAACAGGTCATCCGCGTATGGCGGCGACGACAAGGGCAGGTAGTGGCCTTTTTCGGGCGCTTGGCATACGATGACGGGTGAAGCAAGGCGCTTGCTGCATGGCGCAGCGCACTCTCGAAACGCAGGCGCACTCTCGAAATTCAACGGAGCAACTCTATGCCACAGATTCAAGGACCAGCGGTGTTTCTTGCCCAGTTCATGGGTGACGAAGAGCCTTTTAACAATCTCCCCAATATCACGAAGTATATGAAGGATCTCGGGTACCTGGGCGTGCAATTGCCCACCTTTGACCCTCGCGTGATGGACATCCAGAAGGCAGCGGAAAGCAAGACCTACTGCGATGAGCTGAAAGGCCAGACCAATGGGCTGGCAATTACCGAACTGGCCTCGCATCTGCACGGGCAATTGGTGGCTGTGCATCCGGCGTACGATGATCTCTTCGATGCCTTCGCGGCGCCCGAGGTGCGCGGCAACAGCAAAGCCCGCACCGAGTGGGCAGTGCAGCAGATGAAGTACGCCATCAAGGCCAGCGCGAACCTTGGCCTTACCGTTACGCCGTCGTTTAGCGGCGCGCTGCTGTGGCCGTTCATCTACCCCTGGCCGCAACGTCCGGGAGGCTTGGTGGAAGAGGGATTCAAAGAACTCGCTGCGCGCTGGAAGCCAATTCTGGACTACGCGGACGAACACGGAGTCGACATTGCCTACGAACTGCACCCCGGCGAGGACCTGCACGACGGTGCCAGCTTTGAGATGTTTCTGGAGGCTACGGGCAATCATCCCCGGGTAGCCATCAACTACGATCCGTCACACTTTGTTCTGCAGGCGATGGACTACATCGGCTTCATTGACCACTATGGCTCCCGAATTAAGGCATTCCACGTGAAGGATGCGGAGTTCCGCCCGGATGCCCGAGCGGGAGTGTATGGAGGTTATCAGGGCTGGACATCGCGTCCGGGGCGCTTCCGGAGCCTGGGCGATGGGGAAGTGGATTTCGGCCAGGTCTTCACCCGCATGACTGCCGTCGGATATAAGGGCTGGGCGGTGTTGGAGTGGGAATGCTGCTTCAAGGACTCCGCACAGGGCGCCGCTGAAGGAGCCCCCTTTATCGCCAGTCACCTGATTGATGTGCCAACGAGGGCCTTTGACGACTTTGCGGGCGCAGCCTCGGACACAGCGCGCAACCGGAAGATTCTGGGCGTTTCCTAGACCACCGCATATCGCAAGGGAAGGGCGCCCGCAGTGGGCGCCCTTCCCTTTTCGGCTACTTTTCATGAAGTTTCTGCGCCAAATTGCCGCCAGTCTTCGTCGCTACCGCTTAACAGTAGCAGGGTTTATGTTTGCCTTTACCATGCTGCTGGTGGGCACTCTGGCCTTCCTGACAGCGGCAAACCTGCTGCTGCTGATCTTCGCTTCGATGCTGGCCACCTGGCTGATTTCCGGATTCGTGAGCAGGCTGTCGCTGGCGGGGCTGGAAGTGGACTTCCAGTTGCCCAACGAGATCAGTGCACGCCAACCCGTGGGTGGACGCGTGGTGTTGCGCAATCTAAAGAGGCTCACCCCATCTTTCTCCGTGCATTTGCGCGGGACACGGGAAGAGATCCGAGTACGTCCCTTGTACGTGCCGGTGGTGGGCGGCGGGCAGTTCGTAAACGATTCCACAGAGCTTACCTTTGGCCGAAGAGGTTTGCACAAGGGCAACAGTTTGGTGCTTTCCACGTCCTTCCCGTTCGGCTTTTTGGAGCGTCGCGTCACGGTGGTGCTGGAACGGAACGTGATCGTATTCCCCTGCCTGGAGGGTACGCGGGACTGGCGGACGGTGTATTCGGTGGTTGCTCGCGAAATCACAGCCATGCAGCAGGGTCGAGGCCATGACTTCTACCGGCTTCGGGACTATGTGCTGGGTGAGAGCGCGAAGAGTGTGGACTGGAAGGCAACGGCGCATACGCGGCGGTTGATGGTCCGGGAGTTTGCCCGCGAAGAGAGCCTGGAGGTGGAGATTTTCCTGGATATCCACGACGCCGGGCGCGGACCGGTATGGTTTGAGAAGGCAGTGGAATGCGCAGCCTACCTCGCCTGGCAGATCACGCTCGAGGAAGTACGGCTGCGCTTCCATTCCCAGGAAATGAGCATTGCCGTGCCGCAACAGGGGACGGTGTATGACGTTCTGCGCTATCTGGCTCTGGTAACCCCGCTGCCGCGAGCGGCGCGCATGCCACGGGAGCCTGAATGCGACCTGGCCATCGTGATCAGTGCGGACCAAAGCCGTTTTGAGACGCTCGAATGGCAAGGCGCGCTCAGGGTGGACGCGGAAGCCGTAGACCCCGGGCCGGCTACGGAAGAATCTGTTCGATAGCGGAGGCAGCCCAGGACGCATGCTACCCTGACGTTTCAGCCATGGCCTCGAATGTACCTGATGTTCTTGCCGCGATTGTTCGCCACAAACAGGCGGAATTACCGTTGCTTCTGCCCCAAGCGGAGGCATTTGCTGCCCAGGGGGATGCCATGCGGGCAACGCGGCGCAATTTCCGTGCGGCCCTGCTGGCCAACCCGCCCTCAGTGATTGCTGAAGTAAAAAAAGCATCGCCCAGCAAGGGCGTGTTCAGCGAGGATTTCCGCCCCGTGGACGTGGCCAAGAGCTATGCCGCAGGTGGGGCGGCGGCGATCTCTGTGCTCACCGACGAGCCATTTTTCCAGGGTTCACTGGCTGACCTGGAAGCGGTGCGCGCGGCAGTCAGCCTTCCGGTGCTGCGCAAGGATTTCACCATTCATGAAGTGCATGTCCACCAGGCAGCGGCCCACGGCGCGGATGCCATCCTGCTGATTGCCGCCATCCTCAGCGCGGCGGAAATGCGAACTTTTCGCGAACTGGCGGCAGGCTATGGCATGGATGCCATTGTTGAGGTGCATGACGAAGAAGAACTTGCCGCTGCCCTGGAAAGTGAGCCCGCCGTTGTTGGTGTGAACAACCGTAACCTGCACACCTTTGAGGTGACGCTGGAGACCAGCATGCGGCTGGCGGAACAGATCCCGCCTGGAATCCTCCGGATTAGCGAGAGTGGCATTCACCACCACGGGCACGTCCAGCGATTGCAGGAGGCGGGTTATGGCACGTTTCTGGTGGGAGAGCATCTGATGCTTTCAGGCGATGCCAGCATTTCGTTGCGCGCCCTGCGAGGCGTTTAGCGAGTTCCGTGGATGTGCCTCTAGGAGATCCCATGGATGTACTTGTGAAAATATGTGGCATCACCACCATGGAGGATGCCTTGGTGAGCGTGGAGGCGGGTGCGGGTGCGTTGGGCTTCAACTTCTACGCCAGCAGCCCGCGCTATGTGGCGCCAGACGTAGCCGCCGCCATTTCGCGTGCTCTGCCGAAGGAAGTGCGCAAAGTGGGCGTGTTCGTGAATGCGACACCGTCTGAAGTGGAAGCAATCCGGAAACAAGTTGGGCTGGATGTCGTGCAGTTGCACGGTGCGGAAGAACCAGCAGATTATTTGGCCTCGTCCCCGCTTTGGAGGGCGGTGCGGGTGGAGGCAGGCTTCCAGCCGCGGCAGATTCCGGATTGGCCCGTGGAGGCGCTGCTGCTGGATGGGCCAGCGGGCTCACTCTATGGCGGTGCTGGCATTCCGTTTGACTGGAAAGCGGCCAAAGCATTCGCGTTGCCGGTAGTGGTGGCGGGTGGATTGGACCCTTCAAACGTGGCGGAGGCGATACGACTGGCGGAGCCCTGGGGCGTGGATGCCTGCTCCCGCTTGGAAACTGCCCCCGGAATCAAGGATCATAAGAAGATAAGAGCGTTTCTGGACGCCGTTCGTTCTGCCGCGAGCCATTCCTGATGGCAATGGAAGCCCTCGCGGGGCGGCAAGGCTCCAGCGCGCCAGGTTTCCTCAGAAGGGCTATCCGATTCGAATGAGCAGTGCACCCGCAATTCCCCTAAGTTCCGAGCCTGATGCCACGGGCCATTTTGGCCCCTATGGCGGCCGGTTTGTGCCAGAAGTGCTAATGGCGCCCCTGGAAGAACTGGAAATCGCTTATCGCGAAGCGCAGGCAGACCCCGCCTTCCATGCAGAACTCGATAACCTTCTGCGCAATTACGCGGGCCGGGAGACGCCCCTCTACTACGCCAAGCGGCTAAGCGAAGAGTTGGGCGGCGCGCGCATTTACCTGAAACGCGAGGACCTGCTGCACACCGGAGCGCACAAGATCAATAACTGCCTGGGCCAGGCTTTGCTGGCGAGGCGGATGGGAAAGCGTCGCATTATTGCGGAGACCGGAGCGGGGCAGCATGGCGTTGCGACAGCTACAGTCTGCGCACTGTTTGGTTTGGATTGCACCGTCTACATGGGTGCCGAAGATATGCGACGGCAGGAAATCAACGTTTTCCGCATGCGCATGCTTGGCGCTAAGGTGGTGGGGGTGGCCAACGGCAGCCAGACCTTGAAGGACGCCATCAATGAGGCCATGCGCGACTGGGTAACCAACGTCAGCGACACTCACTATCTGCTGGGCTCCGCGCTTGGTGCGCATCCTTATCCGCTGATGGTAAGGGATTTCCACTCCTGTATGGGCAAGGAAGCGCGGGCACAAATGCTGGAGTGCGAAGGCCGGCTCCCCGATGCGGTTTTCGCATGCGTAGGCGGAGGCAGCAACGCCATCGGCATTTTTCATCCGTTCGTTCCCGACGCCTCAGTGCGGCTGATAGGGGTGGAAGCGGGCGGACGCGGCAAGGCGACGGGAGACCATGCGGCCCGTTTCAGCGGAGGAGCGCCAGGCGTGCTCCACGGTGCCTACAGCTATCTGCTGCAGGATGATGATGGTCAGGTGAGCCTGACGCACAGCGTATCCGCGGGACTCGACTATGCGCTGATTGGGCCAGAGCACGCCTGGCTTCACGACCAGGGGCGCGCGGAATACCGGAATATCGGCGATGACGATGCCTTGCTGACAGCCGTACGACTGTCGCGCACCGAAGGAATCATCCCAGCCCTTGAAAGCGCTCACGGCGTGGCGGAGGCCATTCGGCAAGCTCCAGAACATCCTGGCGAGATCTTCCTGGTGAACCTGTCGGGCCGCGGCGACAAGGATATTGGCATCTATCGCGAGAACCTCAAGGAATTGGACGCAGGCCTATGAGCAGCCGGATTGCGCAGAAATTTGACGAACTGAAGGCGAAGAATGAGCGGGCGCTAGTCGCTTATCTCACGGCGGGCGACCCCACTCCATCCCGCACCGTTTCGCTGGTGCTGGCACTGGAGCGCGCTGGCGCGGACATCATTGAGTTGGGTGTCCCATTTTCCGATCCCATTGCTGACGGCCCGGTAATTCAGCGTGCCGCCGAGCGCGCCTTGAAGGCTGGAACCAGCGTTGCTGGCATTCTGGAGATGGCCCGGCGCATCCGCCAGCAATCCCAAATTCCCCTGCTGCTTTTCACCTACTTGAATCCCGTTCTGCGATACGGGTTCGAGCGCTTGGCCATGGAGGCCAAGGAGGCAGGCATTGATGGCTGCCTGCTCACTGACCTAAGCGTGGAAGAGGCCGGAGACTATGTGGAGCGCATGCGTGCGCACGACCTGGATACGGTGTTTCTGGCGGCGCCCACCAGCACTCCGCGCCGTCTGGAACTGGTGGCACGGTATTCCACGGGATTCATCTATTTGGTTTCCCGAACGGGAGTCACCGGCGAGCAGGATCAGGTCTCTGGCAATGTGGCCAATATGGTGTCGGCGCTGCGATCCCATTCCGATAAGCCCATCGCGGTGGGCTTTGGTGTGAGCCGCCGCGAGCACGTGGAAACGTTGCGTAACCAGGCAGAGGGCATTGTAGTGGGAAGCGCCATTGTACGGCTCATTGAAGAATATGGCGCCAGCACAGATCTGGAAGCGCGACTGGAGGCCTTCGTTCGCGAGCTTAAACAGGGAACACGCTCCCCGGAGTTGGCCGCGCGATGAGCGGGGGATCACAGACGGGGAGCGCCACATCGGGTGTCGCGGCTTCCTCCACCCACCCGCTGGCCAAACAACGCGCCCAGATCGACTCGCTTGACCTGGAAATCCTTCAGCTGCTGAATGCACGCACGCGCGTGGTGGAAGAAATTGGTCGCATCAAGGAAGAACTTGCGATGCCGGTTTACGAACCAAAGCGCGAGGATTCAGTGATGTCGAATGTGCTTTCGCACAATCAGGGTCCGCTGGATGATGCTGCCGTGCGACGCATCTTTGAACGCATCATCGACGAAATGCGGAGCTTGCAGAAGATGCGGCTGAATAGTTCCGCCGAAGTGGCCATGCAAAAATTGCAGAGCGAGATCGCACTGCCAGAAGAGCCCCTTCAGGGCACACAGGAGTAGCAGGTACACCATGCTGGTTGTGATGCAGGAGGGCGCGGAGGAAACAGAAGTCCAGGCGGTGATTGACCGGCTGGTTTCACAGGGCTTCACCATTCACCGATCCACAGGCGTTCGTCATACGATCCTGGGCGGCGTAGGTCCGCGCGATGACTTTGATCCGCTTGACTTCGAACTGATGCCCGGGGTGAAGGAAGCCCACCGCATTGTCTCTCCTTACAAATTGGCCAACCGAACCTTTAAGCCTGAAGGAACGGTGGTGGATGTGAACGGAGTGCGTATCGGCGGCAACGAACTGGTGGTGATGGCAGGCCCCTGCAGCGTGGAAAATGAAGTACAGATCATGACTGCGGCTGCGGAAGTTTCCGCCGCGGGCGCACAGGTGCTGCGCGGGGGGGCATTCAAGCCGCGCTCTTCACCCTATAGTTTCCAGGGCCTGGCGGAGGAAGGGTTGCGCCTGCTGCGGGCCGCTGCGGATACCCACGGATTGCTTGTAATCAGCGAAGTGATGGACCGCAGCCAGCTTCCGATGATGCTGCCCTACGTGGATATCCTGCAAGTGGGTGCGCGCAACATGCAGAATTTCAGCCTGTTGAAGGATCTGGGCGAGATAAGGAAGCCCGTTTTGCTGAAGCGGGGACTCGCGGCAACGCTCGAAGACCTGCTCTTGTCGGCGGAGTACCTGTTGAGCGGTGGCAACTACCAGGTGCTGCTGTGTGAGCGCGGCATTCGCACCTTTGAAACCGCAACGCGCAATACCATGGACCTCTCCGCCCTTCCCGTGCTGCAGAAACTTTCTCATCTCCCCGTGGTGGCAGACCCCTCTCACGGAACCGGACGTCGAGACCTGGTGGCTCCGATGGCGCGTGCGTCGGTGGCAGCAGGAGCACATGCACTGCTGATAGAGGTACATCCGAACCCACCCGCTGCCTTTAGCGACGGGCCGCAGAGCCTGTTTCCTGACCAGTTCGCCGACCTGATGGCGCAGTTGCGCATTATCGCAAGCGCGGTGGGCATGACCATGGCCCCGGAGCGAAGGAACTAGCAGGCCATGCCGATAACCATAACCGTGGTGGGAGTGGGCCTGATTGGCGGTTCCTTTGCCCTAGCCGCACGAAAGGCGGGAGTAGCCTCCAGGGTGGTAGGAGTTTCCTCTCCGGCAACAACCGCCAAGGCACTCGAGAGGGGTGTTATCGATGAGGCGATGCCGCTGGATCAAGCCGTAGGACAAGCTGATCTGGTATTGCTTTCCTCTACCATCCAAGGCATTTTGGATACCATTCCACGGCTTGCGGGGCTGGTGAAGGAGTCCACGCTGGTGACGGACGCCGGCAGCACCAAGCGCACGATTGTGGATGCGGCGAGGCACGTGGATGGCTTGCGCTTTGTAGGGGGACACCCGATGGCCGGCAAGGAACTCAGCGGCGTGGAACAAGCGGACGCTGCGCTGTTTGAGGGCCGCACCTGGGTACTATCGCCAGTGTATGCGCGAGACCATTCCGGCATCGATGAACTGAAGCCGATTCTGGAAGCGATTGGCGCAAGGCCCGTGGTGGTTCCCGCCACCGAACATGATGCGGTGGTGGCCCGCACCTCTCACTTGCCCCAGTTGCTTTCCACTGCAATGGCAGCAGCTTTGGAAGCGTACTTTCATGGGAAAGCGCCAGCACTCGCCGGACCTGGGCTGGTGGATGCCACTCGGCTGGCAATGAGCCCGTTCAGCGTCTGGCACGACATCCTGGAAACCAACAGGGATGAGATTTCCCGGGCCATGGACGACTTTCTGGAACAGTGGACCACACAGCGTCTTCGCCTGGCCGACGATGTCAACCTCAGTGAGCAGTTTCGCTCCGCCGCAGACTTTGCGCGCAGACTTCGCGAACAGCCTCCTACTTCCTGACGAGCCGATCAACTGAGAAACGCCCCGCACCCGCCAGCAGGAACAGGACACCCATACATCCGTAAAGTAGGGCCAGTTCCTGTTTCGCGAACGGATCATTGAGATGGACACCGAAAAACGCAACGCTCATGGTGATTACCCATAGCAGAGCGGAAGGGCGCGTAAACAGGCCGATCGCCAGAAGCAACCCGCCTCCGAATTCTGCGAAGGTGGCGCCCCAAGCCAGAATGCCTGGCAAACCCATGGCGGTAACGCCGTCTACGAAGCGATCCGGCGGAGGCAGTTTTTTGATTCCGTGTCCCAGGGACATGCTCAGTCCGGCCGCTACGCGCAACACCAACAATCCCAGGTCGGTGGCAGCGGATGCCCCACCCATGCCACCAAATAGCCAGTTCTTCATTCCTTCCTCCAAAGCACACTACGCGGCACCGCGCACGCCATACCTTGCATAGATGCACGTAGCGAAGTGCGGATTCGCCCATGCGCTATGCTTGCCCTATGCGAAACCTGGCACTGTACGTAATGCTGACAACAATCCTTCTGATGGCGGGGTGCCAATCAGGCGGTTCGGATCCGCGTACGGACGTCATGGCGGTGCTGGAGGCGCAGCAGACTGCCTGGAACCAAGGTGACATGGCGGGCTTCCTGGATGGCTACGAACGCTCACCGGACATCACGTTCACCGGCAAGGAAATATCGAGAGGCTACGACGGGCTGGAAGCACGGTACCGCCGCGCCTACGGCAGCAAAGAGCAAATGGGAACACTTACCTTTTCAGAATTGGAGTACCGTCCGCTAGGGACAGAGGCTGCGCTGGTGCTGGGGCGTTTTGCGCTCGCACGTACTGAAGCGGGCGGCGGCCCAGCCAGCGGCCGCTTCACGGTTGTCTTCCGCAAGACGCCAGCGGGATGGAAAATCATCCACGACCATACCAGCGCGGACTAGCGACAGCAACTCAGCAGCCAGCTTTTGCCAGAGGTGCTAAGCGCGCAGGCGGCAGGAATCCGGGCAAACAGATTTGGAAACCCAAAGAGCCGCCGCACGGAAGCGTCATCAGGCCCATCGGGCCTTGTACAAACGCTGTCCGGGGCTTTCGATCTCCCCTGGCGGGTTCACCAATCGCAGTTGGAAAGTCCACCAGACGCCCTCATCGGCGCGAACGTAAGCAAGCTGTCCTGTGACAGGGTGCACGGAAATGGATTTCACGTGATGCATCTCGCCCAGGGCTGGATGCTTCGTAAAGCTCCGTGTATCCTTGCGGAAAAGGAAAACCTCTGTGCTGCTGCTCACGAACAGTTCGTTGGAAACCGCGCCAACGGCGAGTTCGTGCCCGCCCGCGCTTGGCAGTTTCGTTTCATGCACTTTGCGAAGCTGCGCTCCGCGATCGCCAGGGAAGAATTGATACTCCTGCAAGACGTCCAAACCCAGCGCGTAGAGGATATTGCGCTGGGCATCCCACTCCACACCATGAGCAGAGTAAAGAGGCGTGCGAAAAAGTGGCTTCTCTGGCCGCTCACGATGGAAGAGCACCAAAGCATTTCCTTGAGTATGCGTGGAAGCGGCCACAACCACATGCTGCTCCGGCAGGGTGCAGGCGGAATGGGCGTTCGGCACCATCGCATGAAACGTAGTTTCCAGCGACTCACGACGGAAGATGGCAACGCCTCCCGCCGAGGAGGTCACCAGCACAGACCGGCCCTCGTCGATGGGTTTGCAGTCGTCGGTTGTTGCAAACGGCGTAAGCGCGTAGGATGGCGGGAGTCCCGGGCTACGCTCCGGCCGCCACGCGCGGACATCTACCCATCGCGGAGCCCCGGAATTCGTCACAAGGCGTGCGTCGTACACTACGTTGCCTCCGCATAGCAGCATCCGGCTCCCCGCGGCTGGGACCCTGGAGGCCTGTGCCGCGAGCAGCCGACCGCCGGGCCTTCCTGACGCAGTGGCCAGCGCGGTAACGGCAAACAGCGAACGTCGGGTGAGCATGTGGAGTACTCCAGTTTATCGGCGAGGCGGACGGTAAAAGGGATCCGCCGGGTTGTAGTTGGGGTTTGGGCCGGGCACCTGTGCATCCAGTGAGGCCATCCATGCGCGAAGTTTTTTGTGCATGGCGGCGACGCGCCGGGGCTCTCTCTTGGCGAGGTCGC
>CAZUAX010000011.1:29543-39153 GCA_964618435.1 uncultured Solibacteraceae bacterium | reverse complement strand
AAGGTGGGATACCAGTCCGTGACATGCACCAGTTCCCGCGACACGGTGCCCGCTGGAGTTACTCCCGGCCAGCGCACGATCGCAGGTACGCGGATACCTCCCTCGTAGGGCGACCCCTTTCCAAGACGGAGGGGGTGATTATCAAACACGGTATCCACACCGCCATTGTCAGAAAGAAACACAACGATGGTATTGTCCGCAAGATCTAGTTCGTCCAGCTTGGCCAGTAACCGCCCAATGGAAGCGTCCATGTGTTCGAGCGCCGCGAGGTAGGTGGTGTTGTGGATGCCCGTCTCGTGGTAACCGCGTTTTCGATATTCGGCGCGGAGATCGTCCGGGGCCAGCACGGGACCATGGATGGTGTGATGGGACAGAAATGCGAAAAACGGCCGGTCGCGATTGCGTTCCATGAAGGAAATCGTCTCGTTGGTGAGAAAGTCTACTCCTTTGTCAGTGCGGCTTTGGTACTCCGGTGGGTCCTGGCGTGGCGGCGCGTATTCGAACCCATAGAGATGCGCCGCGTGGGGATGCAGCATGGTGTAGTAGCCATCTTCATTGGCGGTAAGGTGCCACTTGCCCAGGATGCCAGTAGCGTAACCTGCGTCACGCAGGGCCGCCGCCATTGTACGGGTTCCCCGCTCGAGGTTCACTCTGAATGGTGGTTCCGTCACAGGTGCTTGAGGGAAAGAGTAACCCGGAATCACATGCCACATGCGGTTGCGCGCCGTGTGCTGTCCGGTGAGCAGACTCGCCCGGGTAGGGGTGCATTGGGGAGTAACGTAAGCGTCGGTGAATCGGACTCCCTGTGCCGCAAGCCTATCCAGATTGGGGGTCTTGGCGTGTCGCCCACCGTAGCAACGCACTGCAGTGTAGCCTAAATCGTCAGCCAGGATGAGCAGAATATTGGGTGGTTTTCGCGAGGAAGACGCCTGACCGAAGGCACGGGGCAGCGCGGGCAATCCTGCGAGCGCGGAAGCAAAGGCACGGCGCGACACGGAGGCTGGAAGCATATTGGAATTGTATCGGGAGCGGGAGTCTGCGCACACTGCGGGCCAGAACCCGGAACTCGGGTCCCGGGACCTCGGTGAGCACTTGCGAAAGAGAAACCCTATCGTGTGGCCAGCGGAGCAGCTGACGGCAGGCTATTCTCTGCTTGCTGGGCGCGACGGGCAATCTGTCGCAGCATTCCACGAAACATGAGTTTGTGAATGGGATACAGCGCGTACCAGTAGGCGAGGCCGAACACTCCTTTTGGGTCAAAGATGGCGGTCTGGCGGATCGTGGAGCCTCCCCCTTCGGAACGCACTTCAAACTCCAGCCACGCGCGGCCGGGAACAATCATTTCGGCCCTCAGGCGAAGTAGGTGGTCGGGCTCGTACTCCTCCACCCGCCACCAATCCAGGGTTTCTCCCACCGCCAGGTACTCCAAAGACTTTCGGCCGCGCCGGAGGCCTACGCCTCCGAAAATCTCGTCCATTAAGCCCCGCAATTTCCAAAGAAAGGTGCCATAATACCAACCGCTCTCGCCACCAATGCGCCGAATGGGGGCAAAGGCACTGGCCGGACGGGCGCGTACAAACAACTCCTGCGAGTCGATGATGCGGGATCCAAGTACCTGCCCACCGTAACCGGTCTCGTCGGTGGTGGAAAGAGCGTCCGTCCAGCGGGTCTCGGCAAACTCCCTGTCCTCAAAAACCAGAGCCCGCTCAATGGCCTGCCGCATCGTCATGGGCCGCACGGAAAACTCGTCCAAAGCACGTGTATCGGTCACCCGCGTGGGGACGCGAACACCGTCAATCAGCTTTCGCCCGACCCGCGCATTGGCCGGAGTCACCAGCACCAGCCACCAGCTCGACACGGTGGGGCTGAGAAAGGGGACTGGCAGCAGAAAACGGCGCAGGCCCCGCTGCCGGGCATACTCCCGGACCAGGCCCCCGTAGCTAACCACATCCAAGCCACCAATCTGGTAAATCTGGTGCCCCGCGCAGTCCTTCCTAACCGCTTCCACCAGGTAGGCGAGCACGTTCTCGATAGCGATTGGCTGTGCTGGCGTATGCACCCAACGCGGGGCAACCATCACTGGCAATCGTTCGGTGAGGGCACGGACAATCTCAAACGAGAGGCTGCCGGAGCCAATGATCACAGATGCACGAAATTCCAGGACCGGCACCCCGGCCGATGCCAATACCACGCCCACTTCCTGACGACTGGCAAGATGTCGGGAGAGATTGGCGCTTTCGTCACCTAGTCCTCCGAGGTAGACAATCTTGGAAATGCCTTCAGCGGCCGCAGCTTCCGCGAAATTTCTGGCGGCCTGCGCATCGCGCTCTGCGAATTCTTCACCGGCCCCCATGGAATGAATGAGATAGTAGGCCACTGATACGCCACGCAAGGCATTCCGCAAGGTTTCCGGCTGAAACACGTCGCCCTGAACTACTTCCAAGCGATCGGAGGGAGTTACCTCCAGATTGCGTGGACTTCGTGCCATCGCGCGGACAAACTCGCCCTGGCTCGCCAACAGGCGCAGAAGTCTGCCCCCAACATAACCAGTGGGGCCGGTAACCAGGATGGGTCCGGTTACCTTTGGCAGGGCTGCGTTCGGTGAGGCGTTGTTCGGCAACTTCTTTTCGCTCCAGACAGCTTCGTCACAGTTCATCTCGGGAGACGATACCCACAAACAGCGGCCCGATGCGCCAGCAGGTAGTTCCACACCAAGAGACTACTTTACAGATGTCACACTTTTGACTCGCGAGCCAGCGAGTGCATCCGGCGATGGAAATGGATGGCGGTGGAAACGATCGCTACAGCGACTTCTCGGCCAGATCGCCCAGGAAGGGGATCCGCGTCACCTCTCTGTCGCTGACGCGGAACATCATCACAATGCCCACAATGATGATGGCAAGTTCCAGCGCATGCACCATGCCCGAAAGTCCGAGGCCTGGGATCCAAATTCCTGCGTGAGAAAGCGGACGAACCACTGCAATGCTGAGGATCGGCCCAATCACGCGATCCACCACCAGCCAGGTAACGAACAGATAGAGAGCCTGGAACGCATGGAAACGGACGATACGGTTTTCTCGGAAGCGAGCAGCTGCAAGCACAATGATCGACGCGACCCAACCCACCAACGGGATATAGCAGAGGATACAGGATGCCTTATCTGAAATCACCTCGGTAGCGCTGGGAAAACCGCGCTGGGTGGAGACAGGTTGCCTCGCCCCACACCGGGTGCAGTAGGCATCGAGATCCCTTACCTGATTTCCGCATTGGCTGCAGTAGGGCATTGCGTCTTCCCTCAATCAAGGGTACGCAATCCGCGAGGGAAATGTTCATGGAACCGTAGGAGGAGTGGCGTGCGGCTCAGCACGGTTACCAGGGGTACCACTATCCAGGACCCCTGCTAAAGTGAAATTGCATGGAAGCACCAATTTTGTTTACACCGGAAGAAGTCCGAGTTCTGGGCTGTCTCGTCGAGAAGGAGTTAACCACTCCAGACAGTTACCCTCTTACCCTGAATTCCTTAATGGCGGCCTGCAATCAAAAGACCAGCCGTGACCCGGTAGTAAGTTACGGACCGGATAGTTTACAACTCGCTATTGAGGGACTTAAGGAAAAGGGCTTTCTTCGAGTGGTAAGCGGCGCCGAACATCGCGTCCCAAAATACAAGCATGACATGCCTTTCATGTTTCGACTAAACCCCGCACATACCGCAGTCCTAACCGTACTGATGTTACGTGGCGCTCAGACAGTAGGTGAAATTCGGGGAAGAACTGACCGCATGTATGACTTCGCCACTTTAGACGAAGTCGCGGACACACTTCGCGACCTGATGGACCACATGGGCAGACGCCTGGTGACAGAATTGGAGCGTCTCCCGGGCGCCAAGGAACCACGCTACGCACATCTGCTTTGTGGAGAGCCAGTGGTCGCACAGGGCATGGCACGCGAAGCTTGGGCCTCCCCGAAGGAAGCCGGGGACACAGGCTCGTTGCGCGAGGAAATGGACCTGCTACGGATAGACCTACAAGCATTGCGAGAAGAATTCGAAACATTCCGCAGGCAGTTTGAACAATAGGGCATGAGCTGGCCAACTATTAACCCTTGCTAATAAAACGTCTTTTTCGCCAATACCCCTGGAAGCAAGTAGCGGATCGGTAAATACCAATTCTTGTAGCTGGACTGTTGTTTTTCATAAGTTTCAGGACTATTAAGATTTCGGCTCTAACTAGCAGAATCTCTGCTAACATTACAGCCGGAAGGGGGTCCCATGAACAACCGCTTTCGTGGACTTCTTGTGATCTTATTCAGCCTGACAGTTGTGGTTGCTTTACTGTCTGGGCAAACCATTACGGGTGCATTCACCGGCACCATCACCGACGCAACTGGAGCAGTAGTTCCTGGCACAAAGGTAACTGCCACGAATGAACGCACAGGCGTACAGTTCACCGCGACTTCAACTGCGGCTGGCGTCTACAACCTGCTCTTCCTTCCTGTGGGCGAGTACACCCTCTCCGCGGAGATCCAGGGCTTTAAGCGATCGCAGCTTGGCCCCTTCCGGCTTGAGGTAAACCAAACCGCCCGTGTGGACATCGCGATGGAGGTCGGGGACACTACCCAGTCGGTGGAAGTGAGCGCGGTAGCGCCCATTCTGCAAACGGAATCCACCCAGACCGGCGACTCGCTTTCCGCCACCAAGTTAACCTCCCTGCCTTTGAACGGGCGCAACTTTGTAAGCCTTACATTGCTTGTGCCGGGTTCGGTGTCTCCGAATCCTTCGGGCATGAATGGACGCTTTGGCGCACGTCCTTACGTGAACGGGAACCGGGAGCAGACCAACAACTTCATGCTCGACGGCGTGGACGTAAACGATTCCATTGACAACCGCGTAGGCTATTCGCCTAACGTGGACGCACTGGAAGAGGTAAAAGTATTGACGGGCAACATTAGCGCCGACTACGGCAATGCCGGCGGCGCTACGGTGATGATGACGCTAAAGAGCGGCACCAACGAGTATCGAGGAAACGTCTTCTGGTTTCTGCGAAACAATGTGTTGGACGCCAACGGCTACTTCCGGAACCGCAGTGCTGCCACGGCAACACGCACCGGATTCAAGCGCAATATCTTCGGTGGTACCTTCGGCGGCCCCATCGTAAAGAATAAATTGTTCTTTTTCACGGACTATGAAGGCACCGAACAACGTGCCAGTGGCCCTGCGAATGCCAGTGTCGCCCCTGCCGCGTGGCGCAACGGAGACCTCAGCCAGTTCTCGCAAACGGTGCGGGACCCGCTGACTCAGCTTCCGTTTGGTAACAACCAGATCCCGCAGGCACGGATCGTGAACCCGGTAGCAAACGCCCTGTTCGGCAACCAGGGAGTCTATCCGCTGCCGAATCAAGCGGGAGTCGGCTTGTTGGGGGTGACGAACAACTACGGCAGCTCCACCGCCAGTGCCCTGAAGAATCATCAGGGCGACGTGAAGATCGACTGGCGCCCTAATGACAGGGATAACTTCTCGGGTCGCTACTCCCTGGGCAGCTACGAAAGCATTGGAAGTCGGGCGGTTCTGCCCACGTCGATGACCAGCGGACAGGAAGGCCCCACGCAGTCAGTGGTTCTGAACTGGAACCGTACCTTTTCACCGAGCCTTGTGAACGAAGCGCGCGTAGCCTACTCACGGGTGGTGATTAACGACATCGCGCTGGATTGGTCGGGAACACTGGGGCTGAACGGCAACCAGAGTTTTGGCATTCCGGGTGGCCAAGCGATTGCAGGTTTAAGTTCTGTGGCGATTGGTGGCGGCCTGACCGGGATTGGATCCTCCGGCGTCCAGTCCAATACGGCCGACAACAAATTCATCTATTACAACAACCTGACCTGGCAGACAGGCAAACACGTAATGAAGTTCGGGGGCCAGTTCATTCGCTTCCAGCAGAACCGTTACTATTCAGGCAACAACGGGGTGCTTGGCCTGTTTGTTTATAGCGCCACCTATTCCGGACTGGATTTCGCTGACTTCCTGCTCGACACACTGTCGAGGAAGGGGCGCGGGGCGGACACGGGCTCCTGGGGCCACCGCTCCTGGCGCTCGGCTTTGTTCTTCCAGGATGACTATAAGTTGGCGCAGAACTTCACACTGAACTTTGGCCTGCGCTGGGAGTACATGGAGCCGCTGTACGAAGTGGCAGACCGTCAGGTGAACGTGAACACGTTTACCGGTGAGTTGATCCGGCCGGGCGGCGAGTTTGGGCGAGCCACCTACAATGGCTACCCCCACCAGTACATGCCGCGCATCGGCTTTGCCTGGACTCCGGGCGTCCTGAACAATCGGCTGGTGGTACGTGCCGGTTACGCGTACACCTCTTTCATGGAAGGAACAGGTGCTAACCTGCGCACCACGCTGAATCCGCCTTTCTTCCTGGAAACAGACTTCACTTATGACCCTCGGACACCCGGTTCGATCACCACCGGCTTTACGGATGTGTCTGCGGCGAACCTCAGCCTTGACATGCCGCGGCCGGCAGGACGCACCGTGCCCCAATTGCAGGGCCGCGCATGGGACCTGGACCTGCGGCCACAGCAGACCCAGCAGATCAACTTCACGCTGGAGTACCAGTTCGACAACGCCACATCGTTGTCCGCTGGATACGTCACGCAAAAGGGTACCCACTTGGTGGCGCCAGTAGAAGCGAACCAACCCCTGCCCGGTACGGGGCCATTTTCGACATGGACACCGCTTAATGATCGGCGTCCGTTGATTGGCGTGCTGCCCAACCTGGGAAACATTGCGCGTACGGAATCTTCAGCAACAATGGACTACCATTCGCTGCAGATGACCGGACGCCGCCGCCTCGCGAGCGGACTCGAATTACTGGTTGCCTACACATACGGCAAGACGCTGACGGACAACCTGGGCTATTACGGCTCCGGCTTTACCTCCAGCGAGGGTGCTTACTGGCAAAACGCTTATGACCGCGAGGGCAATCGTGGACGGAGCTTCTTTGATATTCGCCACAACTTCACAGTGGGCGGAGCCTACTACCTGCCGGTGGGCAAAGGACAGAAGTTTGGCAGCAACATGAACAAGTTTGCGGAAGCAATCCTGGGTGGCTGGAACACCAGCTATACGATGATTGCACGCACAGGCGTTCCGATGACGGTGCGCGCAGTAGACCGCACTGGCCAGGCAGTACGCGGCAACGTGCGTGCCAACTACTACCGTGACTTGCAGATCGATGAATCGGCGCGGACAGTAGACAACTGGTTTGGCTTGCCAGCTAACCGCATTGGCATCTTCTGCGCCGCGGGCGTGGACAATGGCCAGTGCGCCTATGGACAGCCAGCGGACGGCCAGTTTGGCAACGCCGGAATTGGCACAGAAGAGGGTCCAGGCTTCTTTAACCTGGACTTCATGGTAGGTAAGCAGTTCCCGATTACGGAAAAGCGCTACCTCGACTTCCGCGCCGAGTTCTTCAACATACTGAACACCGTAAGCTGGGCGCCTCCGGGGCTGAACATCAACAACCCCAACACTTTCGGCCAGATTGGCGCGCAGGTGCAGGATCCACGGCGCATCCAGTTTGGATTGAAGTTCTACTTCTAGCAACTCAACTACTTCACAACCTTCAGGGCGTCCGGCATCGGCCGGACGCCCTGTTTTCTTATTGCCCCGTCCTGGAAGCGCGCAGAACGGGAACGGTACCCGGCATCGGTCTAGCGTTTGGAAATCACCGCCAGCCAGTGGCCCTTTGATGGAGCATCCAGCGAGACCGCCACGTTCGGGGCTACACGCAGTTCGAGTTCCGCATCCCATTCGCCCGAACTGCCGTTGATCCAGCGCAGTGCGTACTGGCCGCCGGGCAGTTCAAGATCCACCCCGCCCTCACGGGGAAAGTACACCACAAAGACGCGATTATCCGCGGCAGCCAAATACGCTTCGTTCGCCTCCCGTTCGCTTAAACGATCCATGGCTGGCCTCAAATCCCATGCGGGAACCAGGCTTTCCATCTTGCGGATCGTTTTCACCACGGCCTGCGCTTGAGCGCTGAGGCCCAGCCCCGATGACGGACGGTGGAACCGGGCGGTGGCAAAGCCCGCCAGCACGTGGCGGAAGACACGCTCCACGGCATCCTGATTGCTACCATAAGTGCCCGTGTCCGCACCATAAGTCTTCACGGTATTGATGGGACGGGGCAGGCTCTTCACGTAGTCTCGCACCCAGAGGGCATTCTGCCAGTGCACATCCCCTTTGTTGTGGTTGTTCTGTGACATATCGGCGAAGTCATAGAGTTCGGGATGGTCCAAGGTATTGCGATGCTCATCGCCCTTGATGTCCCACTTATCCCACATCTCCGTCACATATACCTGCTTATCCTGGGCACGCGCCCGCTGCTTGATGAAGCCGGCCCAGTAAGCGCCCCACGCCGGCTCAGCTTTCGTTTCGTTATCCATGCAATAGAGCACATGGCTGTATTTCAGCGAGTAGGACAGCATTTTCTCCACAAAGCGCTGTTGATAGGGCAGCAAAACACCGTTGTTTCGCTGGGCCGGCGTCGTGAAAAAGAATGGCTGATCGTTGGCACCGGGATGATTGGGATAGTCCGCAGCCAGACCAGATTCCTCATGGGTGTAGTTGGTGTTGTTGGCGGGGTTGTAGGGATGCGGCTTCCAGTGATTTCGGCTGTAGTCGAAACGATCCCAAACCTCGATCTGGACGATAATGTCGCGGGCAGCAGTCCAGGCCAGGAAGCGTTCGAAGCGCTCCCAGTATTCGGGGTTCCACTGGTTCAGATCGAACTTGCCGGAGGGAAGTCGCAGGTAAGGGTAAAGCTCATGGCCCATGTCGACTCGGTCCGACATGGTGTTGCGGACATAGTTGGCGCCGATGCTACGCATTAGGTCCAGGTGAGGTTCAAGCTTATCCGCCGGCCACTGAAAGAGATTGTCGTCGTCGCTGGCTCCCAGCAGCAGAACTGGGTTGCCTTTGTACTGCCAGTAAAAAGGATCCTTGGGCCAGGGCTGGATGCCTTGGGCCTGTTGCGCTGCAAGATTGCCAGCGCAGATGGAGAGGATTAGTAAGACGAAAACAGACAACCGTCGGAAGGAATGGGCTGGCATGGGCGAAACTCCTGTTAATAATGCGCAAGCATGGCTCTGTCCTCACAGTCTATCCCGATGAATGACGAAACCGATCTGTACCAGGTACGTCTGCCCACTTGATTGGCTTGATCCTCACGAGGACTGGGGATAGACTCACAGGCACCGGCTTGATGCTCCCGGTATCGGCATCACCGACTCCGTCACGATACGAGAAAAGCGTGAGAGGATACAGGCAGATGATGAAATACCAATCGATCACCCGCAGATCAGCGGCGACTCTACTGGCAGCCCCCTTTGTCCTCAGCCTGCCGGCGCTCAGCCAACAGGAAAAGGTAGAGAAACTCGCCCCTTACTATCCCACGCCCCATAGCGTGGTTGAGAAGATGCTGGAGCTCGCGGGTGTAAAGGCATCGGATACGGTCTTTGACCTGGGAAGCGGCGATGGGCGCATTGTCATCACGGCTGCAGAAAAGTTTGGCGCGACGGCAGTAGGCGTAGAGTTCGACGAATCCCT
>CAZUAX010000011.1:21495-29443 GCA_964618435.1 uncultured Solibacteraceae bacterium | reverse complement strand
GAAACCGTGGAGGACGATGGCGAGGGACGCAGCCACACGCTTTTTCTCTATGTCCTGAAGTGACGTTCCCGTATTTCCTGGTGCACCAGTTCGGCATATCCGGAAGTGGAACCTTCGCGTAGGCAGAACCAAACAAGAACCCCCGGCACTGCTGCCGGGGGTTTTTTGTTTGGAGTGGACCTCTACCCTAGAACATGAACTTCAGCGCGAACTGGATCACGCGGGGTGAACCTGCACCCGTGATTCTGCCGAACTGCGCGGCAGAAGCATTGGTATTCGGGTTCCCCAGGTTTACGCGATTGAAGAAGTTGAAGAACTCCGACCGGAACTGCAGTCGCATTCCTTCACGAATGATGAAGTTCTTGGAGATACCGGCATCCACTGTGGCATCACCCGGCCCCCGGATGATGTTGCGGCCGGAATTGCCGAAGGTGCCCAGCGCGTTCACGGTGAAGGCGCTGGTGTTGAAGTAGCGCTGGACCAATTCCCCACGGGGGCGGCTTGTATCCAGGAAAGGATCTCCGACAAGGTCAGCGCGATCAAGGTTCACCGCGGAGCGCGAGTTGTCGACCCCGCTGCCAATCGTCATCCAACTGCCGCTAACAAGCGTGACGATGCCATTGGTTTCCCATCCTCCCAGAATCTGTCGCACCAGGGTAGGCATACTGGTGAGCTTCGGCAATTCGTACACGAAGGAGCCCACAAAGCGGTGGGTGCGGTCAAGATCTGAAGGACCACGCTGATTGCGGATGTCAAAGGGATTGGTGGGGTTACCGCCATCGTTGGAGGCATCGTCAATCATCTTCGACCAGGTGTAGTTGGCCAGCAGGGTGAGGCCCTTTTCGAAGCGCTTATTCATTGTGGTTTGCAGCGCGTGGTAGATGGAATTTCCGCGGCTGCTCTGGTCTGACACATTGGCAAACGTGGGGAACAGTGGGCGGCGCGCATTCACGGTATTGCCAGGAGCGCCGAAGATCGCCGGGTTCAATTCCGTGGTCATAAAGAGGTGATTGCCCTTGGAACCCACATAGGCGACCGTCCCAATCCAACTTCCGAAGAACTGCCGCTGCACGTTCAAGTTCCACTGTTGCGCCACCGCATTGCGGAAATTCGGATTCCACTGGGTGATGGCCATCGGCGTCACCCATCGGTACGCTGCAATTTCATCGGGCGTCGAGGGTGGATTGAAGGGGAAAGGGTTACCAAAGCCCTGGTAAGGATTATCCACGCCGCCCACGGGATTGTTGGCTGTGAGTTTCAGCGAGAAGGGTTGATTGGTAGAGATCTGGTTGTTGGCTTGCTGGCGAATCTGCGAGTAGAAGAGGCCATAGCCGCCGCGAATGCTGGATTTGCCGCTGCCGGTGGGGTCAAAGGCGAAGCCGAAGCGCGGTCCCAGATTGCCCCAGGCTGTGTTGAGCAGCGTCCGGTTCGTGCCGGGATCACCGGGATAGGCGAGTCCTTGTGGCGCGGTGGGAAAGACCGTCGACTGGAAGCCGGGGCGAATCTGCGCATAGCGATCCAGTTGGTCTTCGAAGGGGAACCAGGGGTCCCAGCGCATACCGAGATTCAGGGTAAGCCGTCGCGTCGCCTTCCAATCGTCCTGCACGAAGAGGCCGAGTTCCATCACCCGCGGCTTGTTTGCCGCTTCCGCAATTTGTTCAAACTGCGTGACGGCGCCAAGCATCAGGTCGGCACCAGCATCCCCAGTGAACGTGTTGCGGAAGCGAAGAAATGGGTCCCCGCGGAAAAATTCCTGCAGGTCGAGGATGGAACGACGCACGTCCCCACCGATCTTGATGAAATGTGATCCCTTGCTCCAGCTCAGCACATTCGAGAACTGGTAGTTCTGGCGGAAGTGGTTCAGGGGAAAACGGGAAAACGCATTGAAATAGCCATCCACATTGGTGTGAATGGCAGCAGGAGCTTCCGCGGTCATCGTTCGCGTGAAGCCGGCACCAAAGTCTGTCCAGGTTTGGTCGCCCGGCACAATGGAAATCTGACGGCGGTCAATGTCGGTGAACGAGAACGTAAAGGTGTTCACGATGGTGGGCGACACGATGTGTGTGTCGTTCAGCACCAGGCTCCAGTTCTGGTAGTTGATCCGAGCCAGGAAGCCCGGCAGGTTTCCGGTGGCTTCATCGAAATCGTTGATGTTACGGAGTAGACGACCGTTGATCTGGTTGGAATCGCTGATGCGATGGTCGAGCTTCAGGATGTACTGGTCATCGTCAAGCTTCTGCTGGCTGATGGTGGACAGCAATCCGTCGGGGCCGTTGGGCAGGGGCACCATGGCAGCCAGAAACCGCGTGGCTGGCTGGTTGATCCGCGCTGAGGGAATCACGTTGCCAGCGAAGGTGCCGCCGAGCGGGTCACGCAGCGCCGCGGTGCGGCTGGAGAAATCGCCGTTTCTCTGCGCCTCAGTGTGAACAACGGCGGTAACTGCGCCTGGAGCACTACGTTCATTAGTTCGCTGCCAGGAGAAGAAGAAGAAGGTGCGGTCGCGCTTGATGGGGCCTCCGATGGTGCCACCATACTGGTTGCGCTTGAAGGGCGGCACGCCCAGCGCGAAGAAGTTGCGGGCATTCAGCTTGTCGTTTCGGAGAAACTCAAATAAGGTGCCGTGGAAATTATTGGTTCCGCTCTTCGTAACGGCGGACATAAAAGCCCCAGCATTACGTCCGCGGTCCGCACCGTAGGAGTTCGTCTGGACACTAAACTCCTCCAGGGCATCCGGCGACGGGAAGACCGAGGGCGTGTTGAAGTAAGGGTCATGGTTGTCGCCGCCATCCAACTGGTAGTTGTTGGCGTTTGTGCGCGAACCATTGATGGAAACCGACGCGTTCTGCGCCTGTCCCTGTCCGGCGATTCCACCGACGCCCGCAACCAGATACTGCAGTTGCAGAGGATTGCGTCCGTTCAGCGGTAGCTCCACAATCCGCTTGCTATCCACCACTTCACGCAGCGCGCCCGAACGGGTTTCCACCTGAACGAGTTCCGCCGCCACTTCTACGCTCTCGGAAACAGAGCCGAGTTCAAGCACCGCATTGATTTGCCGGTTCTCATCCACTTGGACGGCGATGCCATCCTGAATGTAGGTCTTGAAGCCCTGCGCCTGCACGCGCACGGTATAAATGCCTAGAGGCAGTTGGGAAACCACATAGTCACCAGATTGGGTGGTGACCGCGCTCCGCACCACACCCGTACGGGTATTGGTGACGGTGATTTCTGCTTCCGGAATCACTGCTCCGCTGCCGTCCTGGACGTTCCCGTAGATGGTAACGGTACCTTGGGCAGCAAGGAAGCTCGGTGACATCGCAAACAATGCAAGAAAGAACAGACGAAGCAACATTTCGGACTCCTATGGCCGAGATCAATCTGGCTGGTAATCTATCGCATTGAAATTCGCTGCGCAAGCACATTCAGGAGCAACTCGTGAGTATGGCAATGATCTTGCATGGCGCTAACCCATAGGCAAGCCTGGATGGACAGGGATACCCTCTATAGGTCTGGTAAAATAAGGAGTAACTCTCACGATCCCCCTTTCTCACTCAATCAGGAGACAACAAGCGAATGATTTCCGCAAACAGCCTGCGCCCGGGCATGGTGATTATCTTCAAGAACGAATTGCATTCCGTGTTTTCGGTGATGCACCGGACGCCTGGCAACCTGCGCGCGTTCGTTCAGGTAAAACTGCGCAATCTGCGCACCAGCGCCATGTTTGAACATCGCTTTTCATCCAGCGATACCGTGGAACGCGCCATCCTTGAGCAGCACGACATGGAGTATCTGTTTGACGATGGCGGCAATGTATTCACCTTTATGAACACGGAGACCTACGAGCAGGTGGAGCTAACCAAGGACGACCTCGGCGACAACATCTACTTCCTACTACCCAACATCAAAGTGACCGTGGAGTTCTACGAGGGCAAGCCGATTAGCGTGGAAGTGCCGCAGAATGTCGTGATGACGGTGGTGGAAACGGAACCCGGCATCAAGAGCGCCACTGCATCCAGCGTGAATAAGCCAGCAAAGCTGGAGACTGGTCTGGTGGTGCAGGTACCACCTTTCATCAGCGAAGGCGAGAAGATCGTAGTAAATACTGCCGAGCAGACCTACGTTTCGCGTTCTAACTAGGCGGATCAGGCAACGGACCGCGCAGAATCGCGCAACCGATTCCAAGGCCCGCAGATAAACGGTCACGATGGCATCAGCGGAAGCAAAGCAGCGTCTGCGCGAAGAGGCTTGGGTGGGGGACGCCGTTCTCACCCTCTTCGCCCGGGAGTATCTCCTGTCGAGGCACGGCGCGATGGACGCCGCAAAACAAGCTCGCTTAACGTCGAACCATTTTCTGTCCGCCTTTGGCGAGCCCACCGGCGTGGAGGCTCGCATCGGCCGGATCTATCAGCAGCACGGCCTGGAAGCCGCGTTTGCGTGGATCAGAAACGAACTGCTTCCGAGATTTGAGCAACGTGAAGCGAAACAGGAGTCCGCAAGAAGCGGAAAGCTGGCAACCAGTGGAACGCTCACCTCAGCCAACCCCGCCGGGGCGCCTAGTCGAGGTTAAGAACCTTCATCACAGTGCCTCGCTCCTTCTGGATCTTTTTCTGGAGCATGGTGATGGCGTAAATCAACTGTTCCGGCCGCGGAGGGCACCCGGGGACATACACGTCCACCGGTATGATCTGGTTCACGGGCACCAATGCATAGTTGCTAAAAACACCGGTGGAAGTGGCGCAGGCGCCCATCGAAATCACCCATTTGGGTTCCGGCATTTGCTGGTAGAGCTGCCGGACAACTGGGGCCATCTTGTTGGATACGCGGCCGGCAATGATCATGAGGTCCGCCTGACGAGGCGAGCCCCGAAAGACTTCCGCGCCGAAACGGGCAATATCGAAGCGGCTGGCGGACATTGCCATCATTTCAATCGCGCAACAGGCAAGCCCGAAGGTCATGGGCCAGATGCTATTCTTACGGGCCCAGTTGATGGCGTTATCGAGCGTGGTGGTGAGGACACTGTCCTTGAGGAGATCCGTATTGTCCTGATCAAGGCTCTCAAAGAGGTTGATGTCGGTCCGGAGCACCGAGAGTTCGTTTGCGTTGGCGACGGATTGGCTCATAGCGTACTACTTCCTCTTGATCCTAACAGATGCCTGGCCGGGGAGATCCGTCGCGAAAACCGGGCTAGTCGCGAAAGATGCGGACACCGAAGTTCCGGCAGAAGCGGGAAACGGGACGCAGCCCAGAATGGTCGATAAGATGAAAGATTGGATATCCATCCCACATGAGCTCCATTTCGGTTACCTTTGAACCTTCGCGAAAATACCGCCCCGCCCTGGAACGCGCAGCTAAACTCTGGGGTATAGATCTCTCTTATTGGGACATTTTCGGTAAGAAGCATGAGGTCAGCGACGACGTTGTGAAGGGAATCTTCGCTGCGCTGGGCGTGGATGCAAGCGATGCAGACAGCCTGAACCGCGCGGTGGAACGAAGGCTGCGCGAAGAGTGGACACAGGAACTTCCTGAGGTGGAAGTGGTTGGCCTGAGAGGGAATGCGCCCGCTTGGGTGAACCTGCCGGAGGATCTGCCGCAGGTTCCCCTGCGGGTCCACTTCTTATGGGAGGACGGCGGGGAAACCGATTACACTTATGCCCTCAGCGCCATGGAAGTGTTGGGCACGTGTGAGATCGGCGAGAACCGGTTCGTGCGGCGCCGGATTCCCTTACCCATGGAAACTCCCCTGGGCTACCACCAGATGACGGTGGAAGGGGGGCTACCCGGAAAACCGCTCTTCGTTGCAAATACGCAACTGATTGTCACGCCAGAGCGAGCCTATCAGCCTCCTGTTCTGGACGAGGGCTGCAAGTGTGCCGGCATCGGCGCTAGCCTCTACAGTCTGCGATCACACAGGAATTGGGGCTGCGGTGATTTCACTGATCTGGGTCCGTTCTGCGAATGGGCGGTTCAGGACCTGCATTGCGCGTTTGTGGCGCTCAACCCCCTGCACCTGATCGCGAACCGCTTGCCCTACAACGCCAGCCCTTATTTGCCGGTAAGCACCTACTACAAGAATTTCCTGTATCTGGATTTGGAACGCATTCCCGAGTTTCAGCGTTCTGCGCTGGTCCAAAAACGCCTGCATGCACAGGGTGTACGGCAGAAGATTCTGCAGTACCGCATGAAGGACCTGGTGGACTATGAGGGAGTGGCGCAGCTGAAACTGGGGTTTCTGGCGTTCAGTTTCCTGGAGTTTCGTCACGAACTGCGGCAACGGACGCCGCGCGCGCTAGCCTTTCTGGAATGGTGCGAAGCGCAAAGGGATCTGCTGACGCCGTTCACCACGTTCTGCGCTCTTGATCGGCACATGCATAAACGCAATCCGGACGTGTGGGTCTGGCAGGATTGGCCCACTGGGTATCAGGACCCTCAGTACGCTGCGGTGGCGCAATTTACGCGACGACATCGCCATCTGCGGCAGTTTTATGCGTGGGTGCAATGGCTCACTTTCCAGCAATTGGAGGAGGCAGGCGACGCGGCGAAGGCAGCGGGGCTGAAGATTGGCCTATATCACGACCTGGCGCTGGCTACGGACAGTTGCGGCGCGGATGTGTGGGCCCAGAGAGACTATTTCGTAATGGGCTGCCGGGTGGGCGCACCTCCGGATGACTTCTCGCCGGACGGCCAGGACTGGGCTTTCCCTCCCCCAAACTACGAGAAGCACCGGCGCAATGCCTACTGGATGTTTCGAGAGTCCATTCGCCGCAACATGATGGCCGGTGGCGCACTTCGCATTGACCATGTGATGCGGTTCTTTCGGCTCTATTGGATTCCAGCCGGATTTACGGCAGCGGATGGCACTTATGTGCGGGACTATGCGGAGAATCTGGTGCGTATCCTGGCACTCGAAAGCGTGCGCAATGAGGTGCTGGTGGTAGGCGAAGACCTGGGAACCGTGGAACCCGCCACACGTGAAACTCTGGAGAGATTTGGGATTCTCAGCTACCGGCTATTCTTCTTTGAACGTGACGATGCAGGCGCAATGAAGTTGCCGGAGCGCTACCCCACTGATGCACTGGTAGCCACCTCCACCCATGACCTGCCGACGATTGCAGGATCCTGGATCGGCCGCGATATCGAAGCCCGCGACTACGCCGGACTATTAACGGACCACGGCGTGTATGAGCAGCAGTGGGGCTCGCGAAGAGATCTGAAGCAGCAAATTTTGGATGCTTTGTTTGCCGAAGGGCTGATGCCGGAGTATTACACGCGTCGGGCGCATGAGATTTCCGAGCTCACCGGAGACCTGCACAACGCCGTAATCGGTTACCTGGCGCGCACTCCCGCCAAGCTATTCCAGGTGAACCAGGAGGACCTCATCAAGCAACTGGACCAGCAGAACCTGCCTGGCAGCACATGGCAGTATCCGAACTGGCAGCGCAAAATGGCCTATGGGGTGGAGGACTTGCGCCAGGATCCGCTGGTTCGGGGCTGCGCCGCGATGCTGCGCCGCTGGCTGAAAGAAACGGGGAGAGAGAGCTAGAGCCAGAGTAGCCCACCATCTCGCAGGCCAAACCGAGGGCCAGCAGCACTAGCCCGGCTGACCTTCAGCACGGTTCATCAGAAACGTAGCGACGTGGTGAAAGAAGGGCTGCAAGGTGGCCACCGCTTCGGGGGGCAGGTCTGCTTCTTCCAGAGCCTGATCCATAATCTTCACCCAGCGGTCACGAGCGCGTTGATCCACCACAAAGGGAGCGTGGCGCATCCGGAGACGAGGGTGACCTCGCTCTTCCATGTAGGTTTGCGGACCGCCGAAACGAAAAACAAGGAACTGCCTCAGGCGCCGTTCCGCTCCGGAAAAGTCCTGCCGTGGGTACATCGGCCCGAGGATATCGTCGTCGGGAATTTGGCGATAGAAGGCCGCGACAAGTCGAGCGAATCCGTCCTCACCGAT
>CAZUAX010000011.1:17770-21395 GCA_964618435.1 uncultured Solibacteraceae bacterium | reverse complement strand
TGCGGGTGTGGACCGTACCGCTGAAAGACCCGGATGGGCAGCCATTTGCCGAACCGAAACAAACGAACTTTCTGGCCAACCGGTTCCCTCTGGAAGAACTTGCACAAACCAGCAACCAGTTCCTGCAGGTGAGCGGGTCAATCGCAACGGGAGCAGGAGAGTATCGACATTTTCTGTCGGTGGATAACGGCAAGGGATTAGGCTGCGTGAAGGAATGGAAGGTGAAGGCGAAGCCTGACAAATCATTGTTGCCGGAACTGGCACTGAAGCCGGGCCAAGCCACGGACCCCCGCCTCACTTCCTTCGTGCGACAGCGGGCAATCGCAAAGCGGGAGAGCGGCATTCGCGTGACCGTAATGTTGAACGTGGATAACCGCTCCTGGCGGCGTGTGCTCACTGACTCTGGCAATATGATTGCGCTGGCAGCAGCGCTACGGAAGGTAGCTGAGGACGAGCGCGTAAGGGAAGTGGCTCTCACTGCATTCAGCCTAGAAGACCAGGCGGTCTATTTCGACCAGGACTACAGAGAAATCGTAGATTTCCGTCGGCTTGGCGCGACCTTCCGACAGATGAAGCCTGGACAGGTGGAATTAAGCCAGTTGAGCGCAGGCAGCGAAGCCCGCTTTTTGGCAGAATTGCTTCGCGAGCGGGAAGAAAGACTATCGGAGGCTGACCTTATTTTGTTCGTTGGAGCAAGAAGCCCCGTTTCCGACAAGGTGCCGCCAACAGCGCTGGAAACACTAAGGCCGAACAATGGCACAAAGGTAGCCTATCTGGTAACGAATCCGTTTCGCTGGCGGTCACCGTTAAACCGTGACGTAATTGGACACGCGGTGAAGGCTCTAGGCGGTGCGGAGAAGGACATTCGGCTGCCGGGCGACCTGACGAAGGCAATCAATGAGATGGTTCGAGATTCGATGCGCTCCGTAGAGACGCCCGCCACTCAGTGAAGGCGGCGGGCGTGCCGGTTAGTTTGCAAGAACCTCGCCAAGCGGCCTGAAGTCCAACCCCAGGCTTTCTGCCACGCTGTCATGTGTGCAAACACCCGCATACGTGTTCACTCCTGTGGCAAGCGCTTCACTTTCCGTTACTGCTCTTGAGAAGCCCTTGTTGGCCAAGGCTAGCAGGTAAGGAAACTGCGCGTTGGTGAGGCCATGGGTAGAGGTATTGGGAACAGCGGCGGGCATGTTGGAGACGCAGTAGTGAAGAACGCCGTCGACAAAATAAATCGGGTCAGTATGCGTGGTAGGGCGAGCCGTCTCGATGCAGCCGCCCTGGTCGATTGCGACATCCACAATCACTGACCCTTTCTTCATTGCGGCAACCACTTCGCGCCGGACAACGCGGGGTGCCGAAGCACCAGGGATCAGCACCGCGCCAATCACGAGATCGGCAGCGGCGGTTTCCTCCGCTACCGCCCACGGGTGCGAGGCAATCGTACGGACATGAGGACCGAAAATGTCCTCAAGTTCGCGGAGGCGGTTGATGTTCTTGTCGATGATAGTGACGTCGGCACCAAGGCCGAGTGCCATCCTGGCTGCGTTGGTGCCGACGGTACCTCCACCCAGAATCACCACCCGGCCCGGCTTCACTCCGGGGATCCCCCCCAGCAAAACGCCGCGCCCTCCATTCGGCGCTTCCAGATAGTAGGCGCCAATCTGGACAGAAAGACGCCCAGCCACTTCACTCATGGGGGCCAGCAAGGGGTAACTCCCATCAGACTCGCGCATGGTCTCATAGGCGATGGAGGAGCAGCGCGCTTTCAAGAGGGCATCGGTGAGGTCAGGAAGCGGAGCCAGGTGCAAATAGGCGAACAGGACGAGATCCTCGCGCAGGTAGCAATACTCAGAAGGCTGCGGCTCCTTTACTTTCGTAACAAGGTTCGCACGGGTCCAGAGTTCCTCCGCGCTGGGGACGATCTCCGCCCCCGCTGTATGAAACTCCTCGTCCGTAAAAGAACTACCCTCGCCGGCGCCGGATTGCACCAGCACTTGGTGACCGGCTTCACGCAGGAAACGCACACTAGCCGGAATCAGGGCAACCCGAGCTTCGTGGTCTTTTATCTCTTTAGGTACTCCGATAATCATAAGGGTCTCTCCAGATGAATGATGGCGGAGCAGGCTGGTTAGCGGTCCGCCGAAGAACTTGTGGAGGCAGGCGTACTGCCGTCAGCGGCAGGCTGTAGGACAGATTCGCTACCGGGCGCAGGACCACGCACCGGACCTAGCCCCAATGCAATCAGCGAGAGCGAATTGATCTTGCCCGTAGATGGAATGGAATGTTCCGCCTGAAACCGCTTCATGGCAGCGATACTGGTGTCGTCCCATTTACCAGTCGGTTCGTCCTGGAGATACCCCTCGCGGGCAAGGGCGCCCTGAATTTCCTTAAGTCGATCCGCACTCGGCTGAAGCGGCACACGCGGCCTGGCAGCAACGGCAGCCCTGCGGCGGGTGGTACGACGAACGGGGGCTCGCTTCGCGGATGTGACACGCTTCTTCGCGGCAGTCGTCTTTTTCGCACTGGAGACAGGCTTCCGCGCGGGGGCCTTCTTCGCTGCAGTCACAGGTTTCTTTGCGGAAACACCCGGCTTCTTCGTGGCGGTAGTCTTTGTCTTTGCGGAAGTGGCTGTTTTTTTTGCAGTGGCTACCGGCTTGCTGGAAGTAGCCTTTGGCTTCACTTTAGCGGTCTGTGCAAGAGCCGGTGAAAGTGAGGCGCAAACCAGCAAGGCAAGCCAAAGTGTCTTGACTCGGCGCAAAAGACAGGTACCGAACATAAGTTTGAAGCATGCCATCGTTGCGACTCCGGTGGCGAAAACGGGAACATCCCGCGGGGAACACGCCCGGCCCAAGCCCTATGCTACTACGGAATCGGCCTAGCGTTGACCGCCAGGCACCGTTCCCGCAGCGAAAAAGCGGGTCCAGGTGGTGGTTCCAGGCCGAGGGCTGCCCAGCTTGCGAAAAACACGAAAAGCAATGGCATCGCCAGGCCGGAGACGCTCGCGGTAAGCACGGATGTCCTCTACGGTATTCACTGCCTGGCCACCTGCGGAAACAATCACATCGTCAGTGCGCAACCCAATGGCCTCTCCCAGCGAACCTGCTTCGATCCGGCTGATGAGCACCCCGTGATCCTCCGGGAAATTCCACTCCTTGAGCCGTTCTGGCGTCAGATTTTGGATGGAAACCCCCAAATTCAGCGCCGAAGGCGTAGCAGACGTCCCGGGGTCATCGTCGGGCACAGGCAACGCACCAGACCGTCCACGATCACCAAACATCTGCGCCCGGTCTCCGATAAGAACCTGCTTGGTGAGCCGCTTCCCATCGCGCAAAATCACCATGGGCACTTCGCTGCCCACAGGAAGGGAGGAAACCTGGTCAATCAGTGCGCTGCCAGTGGCAATCTTGCGGCCAGCAATTTCCAGAATGACGTCGTCCACCTGAAGGCCCGCGCGCTCTGCTGGACCCGCCGCGTGGATGCCCGCAACAATCACGCCCTCGTCCACGCCGTAGGCACGAAGAACTTCCGGATCGTCGCTCCGATTCAGCGAGATGCCAATGGAGCCCCTGGTGACGCGCCCGCCTTTCACGATCTGGTTATAGACTCCCACGGCAGTATTCATGGGCAT
>CAZUAX010000011.1:0-17670 GCA_964618435.1 uncultured Solibacteraceae bacterium | reverse complement strand
ATCGCCACTACCCAGTCCCCTACCTGGACTGCATCCGAATTGCCCACGGGCGCGGGTTCAAGCGGACGGCCAGCGTCGATCTTCACCACGGCAATATCGGTTTCAAAGTCGCCGCCTATCAGACGAGCTTCGTATTCCTTGCGGTCACCATGCAGCTTCACCAGGATCTTGCTCGCCTCTTCCACCACGTGCCAGTTGGTAATGATGTAGCCGTTCTTGTCCACCACCACTCCGGAACCGATGCTGCCTCCGCGGAAGGGGCTACCATCGCCAAACGGGGGCTCAAAGAACCGGCGGAAGGAATCGCCCTCTTCGCCCGGATCCTGGCGGTTAAGGCGGCTTCGCTGTTCACGCCCCTTACTTGTGGTGATGTTGACAACGGAGGGTTCGACGCGGCGCGCCAGCACACTAAAGGCGTTGGACAACTGTACGGGGTCTGGAATGTTGAGCGGGCTGGCATCGGGCGCGGCCACCCGGGGCACCGCACGCACATCTCCGTCTAGCAGAGTGCCAATGACGATCCCTAGAGCAAGTGCGCATAGCACCAGCGCCACGACGAATAATGAATACTTTCGCGACATTCCAGAAGGCGACGCCTGTACCTCTATGATGACTGGAATGGCGGGTTTTTACCAGCGTCCAAGAAGTTGCGGGTGGACTAGGCGGAGGTCGCTACTCGCCATCTGCGGTCGAGCAGACGCAGTTCTACTGCAACCACCCCAACCAGGATCAGCAGGGCACCCATCGCATTCCAGCCTCCTAGCTGTTCCCCAAGCACCAGGAATGCGGTGGCCCAGGCAAAAACAGGCTCCAGCGCGAAGATGAGTGCGGTACGAGTGGGAGAGGTGACGCGCTGGGCCCATGTTTGCACCAGAAACGCGAGAGCAGTGGCCAGAACTCCAGTAAATAGAACGGCTAGCCACAGATTCCATCCAGGAACGAAACGAACTGGCTCTACCCAAAAGAAAGTAGCGAGGCTAAACAGGAAGGTAAAGCCCACCTGCAGCAAGGCGAGGGCCCGCGTGTCGTGGATGCGAGCGAAGTGCCCGAGGGCGAGTATATGCAAGGCGTAACACACGGCGCAGATCACTGTCAGCAAGTCGCCTCGCGCCGTCTGGCTTTGCCCTATCGGGCCGCTTAGCAGGGCCATCCCCAGGAACGCCAGCAGGATACCGAAGGCTTCCGATCGTGAAGGACTGCGTCGGCTGGCGATAGCGGCAAAAATGGGGACCATCACAATAAACAAGCCAGTGAGGAAAGCAGAGCGCGACGGTGTGGTGAATCGCAACCCGATGGTCTGGAATAAGTAGCCCCCGAAAAGAGCAAGGCCAAGCAAAGCGCCCGCCGTCACCGATTTGCGTTCCAGTCGCACGGGACCCTGGATCCGCATACCTAACCAGAGCACGAGGGTAGCCAGTCCAAAACGCCACGCCAGAAACAGAACGGCGGAAACGTCATCAAGCGCAGTCTTGATTACCGTAAACGTCGCGCCCCAGACAAGACAAATGGCAATCAGGGAAAAAGTGGCGGACTGGGAGGGTCTGGGCATCGGGGAGGCTATTCAAGCAACAGTCTCATGTAGCCAAATAGGAGCCAGACGCCGCCCGCATTGCCACCAGCATCAGAAAGGCACGGCGCAATCCGAGGTCCCTTCCATCAGGGCGATACCATTCGTCTGTAGTGTGGGCGCCACCGCCCGCTCCCCCGGCCCCAATGGCCATTGCTGGAATCCCCAAGGACAACGGAATGTTTGCATCTGTGGATGAGATATCAATCTGGCCCTCGATGCCAAGTTCCTTATCCACCGTGCTTGCGATGGTGAGCAGCGGACTGTCGGCCGATAGTCGTCCTCCCGGACGAGCGCCAATCTCCCGGATCCGCACAGTAAGTTTGCCGCGACGGGAATGCTCCTGCTCAATCTGGACCGCACGCTCCAGACATCGCTTGAGAGATTCCGAGAGTTCCTGGATGAGGCTCTCCCGCTCTGAGCGGATATCCACCTTGGCACTTGCGGACTGCGGAATGGAATTCACACTAGCCCCGCCCTGGAGGAGCCCTACGTTAAACGAGTAGCGGTCAGCATGCTGATTGAGCGCGGGACTGTTGGCATCGGCAAACAGAGCAACGGTGCGTGCCAATGCGTGTACTGGATTGACTGTGCCGAAATCACTCCAACTGTGACCGCCTTTCCCCTGAAGCACCACTTCGAAACGACGGCTGGCGAGGGCGCGGCACGTGATGTGTTCATGTCCTGGGCCATCCAGCACAAGCACCGCAGCGATGTGAGATGAAAACTCAGACTCCCTGCATAGATATCGCATACCGGTAAGGTTGCCCTCGCCCTCTTCACAGACATTGGCCACAAACAGGAGAGGCAGACTTCCTGGTTCATCGGGCAAGTCCCTGAACACGCGAGCAAGCGCAAGCAGGCCCGAAAGGCCCACCCCATTATCGGCAACACCCGGTCCGCGCAGAGTGCCATCGGCCTCGACGCGGATATCGTCGTCGCGGCGAGGACTGAGGACCGTGTCCAGGTGCGCGGAGATGACCACGAACGGAGACCGAACCCCAAGATCCCTGGCAGCCACCACATTCCCGGCTGCATCCAGCCTTGACTCATATCCCATTGCGGCAAATAGGCTGCGCATGTGGGCGGCACGGCGTTCCTCAAGAAAGGTAGGGGCAGGCACACGACACAGCGCTATTTGCTGATCAAGAATCAGCGCTTTGTTGGCTGCAAACCACAGAGAGGCGGCCTTGACGTGTGGTGCGCTCCACAGCCCTTCGAGACCGGATTTCAAAGCTGTAGGCTCAGCGGGCATGGAACTATCAGTGTAGCGCGGGGCGGCGGAACCACTGGAGTCCCAACGTTGCCCTAAGCCTCATCCCGTGTATCGCCGAAAGGCCAGAACCGCGTTCAGTCCGCCAAAGGCGAACGAATTGGAGAGCGCAGCGCGGATTGGCATGGGGCGCGCCACATTGGGCACGTAGTCGAGATCGCAATCTGGATCCGCCTCCGTAAAGTTCGCGGTGGGGGGGGCGGTCTGGTGGCTAAGCGCGAGCACGGTGGCAACGGCTTCTACCGCACCCGCACCACCCAAAACGTGGCCGTGCATCGACTTGGTGGAACTAACCGCTACCTTGTTGGCATGGCCGCCGAACACCTGTCGAATGGCCTTGGTCTCCAGCGGGTCGTTGGCCGGAGTGGCGGTGCCGTGGGCATTGATGTAGTCAACATCTTCAGGCACGAGCCGCGCGGATTCCAGAGCGCGCGTCATGGCGAGGGCTGCGCCGTCCGGCTGCGGAAGGGTGAGATGCGACGCATCCGCGGACATTCCAAAACCCGCCAATTCCGCCAGAATGGTGGCGCCCCGCGCACGCGCTCGTTCCTCTGACTCCAGCACCAGGATGCCACCGCCTTCGCCCAGAATGAGACCGGTCCGGTTCTTTGAAAAGGGGCGGCAGGTATCCGGGGAAACCACGCGCATCCCTTCCCACGCTTTCAGAAAGCCGAAGGTGATGGATGATTCGCTTCCGCCAGCGAGAGCAAGATCGCACATGCCCGATTGGACGTGGGACCAGGCAAGGCCAATCGCATGGTTTGCGGAGGAGCAAGCTGTCGAGACCGTGTAGACAATTCCGCGAACGCCGTACACAATGCTCAACTGGCTTGCACCGGCATTCGGCATGATCTTGGGAATCATCAAGGGGTTAACACGGGTCTTCTTTAAGCCATACATGTCCCAAAAAGCGGTGTCATGTGCCAACTCTCCGCCAATGCCGCTGCCGGTGACAATCGCGGCATTGGCCCAGTTCGGGTCATCCTGCTGGATGCCGGCTTGGGCAACGGCTTCGCCTGCCGCCGCAAGCAGGAACTGGGTAAATCGATCGGACTGATCCAGGAGGCGCGCGGGCAAACGACCATCTGGGAAGCCCTGCACAATGCCCGCTTTATCGAAGCGAAGCGGGCCTTGGGAAAACTCAGGTAAGGGAGAAAGACAAGGAGTACCCGCCTGGAGCGAAGACCAGATGGCCGGGGTGTCCAGCCCAAGGGAACATACCGCTCCAATTCCGGTTACTACAACTCGTCGCCCGCTCATGCTAAGTGAAGCCCGCTAAGCGCTTTCCGCTGGAGCAGCACTGTTGCCCGTAGCGCGGCTTTCAATGAGGGCATGTATGCGTTCCGCAGCCTGACGAACAGTGCGAAGTTCCTTTGCCTGATCATCAGGAATATCAAGGTCAAATTCATTTTCCAGCGCAAAGACAATGTTCAGCCCGTCCAAGGAATCGATCTGCAATTCCTCGAAGGTACTATCCAGAGTGACCTTGCCAGGTTCCAGTTTCTGTGTGGAGGCGATGACGTCAACCACTTTTTGCGCAGTTTCATCAAACATAGGACTTTCAGCCCCGGGGAAAACCATTTGCAGCACACTGTGGCAGAGCACTGTAGGCGACGCTCCTGGTAGAAGCAGAATCAGCGTCGCTCCGGTTCGCAACCCAGAACCTCTATGTTACTGTATCGGCGCAGCAAATAGTCAGGCAATGGTGGGTGGCACTTGGTAACTTGGTACGCGAACGTGGCGCAAAACCACCACCACCGTACGTGAAGCGCTCGCGCGCATATGGCCAGGAAGAACCGCTAGACACCAAGATCTACTGAGCCAAAAGCCCCCCGTTGCCAAAAGCCGCCAACTCCCAACCCGACATGCGATAGCCGGAAAGTAGCGGAGGCAGAAGCAGGTCAAGAACATTTGGCTTCGCTGAGCGGTAACAGCCAGGTGCCGAGATTACCGGAATTTCGTCGCGATAGGCCAACAGCAGCAGATTTCCAGGTTCAACCGGAGCCAGAAAACGCTCAATCGTACAACCCACCCGGCGCATTGCACGACCCACAACGTCGTCTGGGTTTGCGGGAGATGTCGTACTGGCGACAATCACAGCTTGCGGATTGGATTTCAACAAATAACTGAGTGAATTGGCTACCTTTGCGTCGTCTTCCAGGCTACACAAGGCAATGCAGCTCTCCAGGTCAAAACGGGAGAGTCGCTGCCGCATCACGTTTTCGAATAGCAACCGCGCACGTTCGGACTGGAGGGGATCAGTATATAGAAGGGCAATGCGCGGACTCCGGACGGGACGGACTCGAATAATGGGTCCGCGTTCCCCAACGATATCTACAACTTCCTGCAAGTGATCCCGGGTAATGGCGAATGGCGCGCTCTTTACCACTGCGATACGCTGGCCGGCCCGAGCATAGGAGAAGTTGGCGGCGGTAGCAACCACCATACTGGAGGTTGAGTTCACCCGCCGCAACAGGTCTTCATCGATCACAATACAGGAATTCTCCGCGGCCACGAGATTGGCGCGCCCGCCCACAGCAAGCCGAATCTCAAGGGATCCAGCTGCCATACTGGCAGAAGCTGTTAGTACCGCTTCATCCTCGGAGACCTCATCTTCATCAAGTTCGGCAACCCAAACCTGATCGAGTCCTTCGGCCTGCAACAGACAGGCATCTTCTTCACTGAGTATATGGCCCTTTGCCAACAGCTTCTTGCCGCTAAGCCGAAAAATTGGGGTGCTTAACACGCGTCCAACTGACTCGTGCACCGCAAGCACTCGTGACTTCATTTTTTATCCTGTACCTGTCCAGCACTACAGTTTTGTCCAGCCAAATCGTGAATCTTTGTTGGTTTCTATACTTGATTTTCAATTCAGTATAGACTGCGATCTAGAACAGGTACCATCACATATACGGGTATAACTGCAGGGTATTTTGGGGGTAGCATCTTAACCCATTTGGGGGTATTTGTTACATTCTTCTCTTGAATTTTTGTTGGATCTGGCCTGCAGCAGAACGTAAGCTTGCAACCAGATCCGCTGAGATGCGTATGTGAGGCTTGTCGAACACAGACAACCCGAAAGGGGAATTCTGCACAGGAAGGAATGGAGCCACCCATGGGAGTCGAACCCACGACCTACTGATTACGAATCAGTCGCTCTACCAACTGAGCTAGGGTGGCCCAATCCTTTCAGCTTACTACAACCTCAGCCAGGTCCGCCGATGGGACCAGACTTCGCGACATCCCTGCTAGCGGATGGCGCACCAGACGCTGGCGGGAAAGCTAAAAGGGTGGGAATCCCCGCCTGGGCATGCCAATTGTCCGCTGCTGATTCACCGCAGGAGCCTGATTAGTACGAATCACGCCACGGGGAGAGGCGCCTTGGAACTGTAGTTCCGTTTCCACGAATTCAATTGGGCGATCGGTCACCAGTTCAAGCGTGGAACCCGCTGGCAAAACCACATCAGGCCCGCGAGTCAGCATCACCGAGGCTAATCCCGCGGCAGCACCTGCTGCCAGCCCAATACCCGCACCTCGTCCCGCATTCCCGGCGGCAAGGCCACCCAGCGTCCCCACAGAACCTCCGGTCACCGTGGTTCCGGCAACCGTCATGGCATCGCCGCCCTTGTCGGAATCGCCCTTAATGGCCCCTTCATCCCGGTCTAGCCCTTCACGCAAGCCACCGTCCAGCCCGCCAACGCGAGCACGGAAGTCACGGGTAACTCCGTTGGGGAGTGTGAGGGAGTCAAAGCGAAGGTAGATCTCTCCTTTCCCTTTCACGCGACCGGGGCGGGTACTTGAAGTTACCGTCCCCATCACATAGGAACCGGGAGGAATCACCACCTTCCCATCGATCACGATGGGAAACACGGTCTCCAGGTACACCCGATCGCCGGGAGCTGCGCTGCGCGTACTGATGCTATTGATGAGACCCAGTGGAATCCGCGTGCCGGTGGGCACCACAAATGCACCCCCGTTGGTAGCAGCAGGAGCGGTGGCAGGGTCCGTCATTTCTTCGGCACTCCGCCAACGGCCAGTAGTTGCGGGGCGTGCGGTCTGCAACTGGGGGCGCGGCTCTTCCGCAGCTTGATTCTCAGAACCGGCAGACTGCTGGGGCGATACGGCATCCTGGGCCGACAGCGGGGCCAGCACACAACAAGATCCAGCCAGCGCAACGGCAAAGGCAAGGGGACGAAGGGTGCTACACCGGAGGAGATTACGATTCCCTGACATTTCGAGAGCCCTCTTTCTTACCATCAACAACCGTCCACGTTCTCTGCTAGAAGGAACGTTTCTCGTGCCTTGGCCGTTACGTCGCCGCGCAGCGGGACGCAAAATCTCCAATTGACATCCTCAGACATCGTCACCTAGCGTCCGGTAGGCGCGGTCAAAATAGAGGAGTGGGCTGGCGTCGGCTACCCTTGCCCCCACTACTTCTCCAAAAAATACGGCATGATCTCCGGCGTCGACAATCTGCTGGGTGACACACTCCACCTGAGCAAGGCATTCCTCAAGCAGAGGGGAACCGCCCACTCCGCGTGTCCAACGCACGCCATCGAAGCGGTCCTTTGCCTTCACGGCAAATTGATTGGAAATCATCTGCTGCCCAGCGTGGAGGATGTTCACTGCAAAGTGCGAGGCTGTGCGGAAATGCTGCAGAACACCCGAGTTGTGGTTGATGCACACTAGAATCAGTGGCGGATTCAAGGAGACAGCCGTAAACGAGCTGGCGGTCAGACCGTGGGGATTTCCAGCTACGTCGCAAACGGTGGTTATGGTGACCCCGGAAGCGAAACGGGCACAGAAGTCACGAAAAACAGCGGAATCGATCGCTGGAGACATCGGAGGCATACGGCTTGACAACGAGCTAAATTCAATCCTATCATAGCGTTTGCGCCATCCTTGGCGGCCACAGCGCGGTAACAGGCCGCGCTTTGTGCAGTCCCGCCGAAGCTAGAAACGCCCTTCCTGGTTTAGGATACCCAACGAGGAGTGATCGATTGATTAAGCTGGACATCGTCAACGAAGTGGTGAACCGTACCGGCATCACCAAAACCAAGGCGGAGATGGCGGTGGAAACCGTTTTCGAAAGCATGAAGCGCGCCCTCAGCCAGGGGGAGCGGATTGAGCTTCGCGGTTTCGGCATCTTCAACGTGCGTCCAAGGAAGACGGGCATCGGAAGGAACCCCCGGACCGGAGATGAAGTGGAGATTCCCCCCGGGAAGGCAGTACGCTTCAAACCCGGTAAGGAATTGCAGAGCCTGCCGTAGCTTTTGTGGACTACGCGGACCATTCCGGGCTGAATGGCCACGCCAACCCTAGCGGGCAATGGCCCAGGAGGGAGGCAACGGCCAGCCAGCAGAGTGTGCGCAGAAAAATCCGCCCCGTCCATTACCTGCAGGTTTTCTTGTTCTTTGCGACCATCTGGAGCGCCAGCCTGGTTGGTTCCAGTTTTTATTGGAGCTTTGAAAACAACCAGCCTGCCATTCTGCTTTCTCGAGACCTCGCCTTGCTCGGCCGTGCCGTATTTGAACCGGGGCGGATGCTGGTGGGATTGTGGTATTCCGTTCCGTTGCTGGTGATCCTCACCGCCCACGAGTTTGGCCACTATCTGGCCTGCGTCTACTACCGCATTCGCGCGACACTTCCCTATTTCCTGCCAGCCCCCACGCTGATCGGTACACTCGGTGCCTTTATTCGCATCCGGGGCCCAATCCTTTCCCGTGCCCAACTCTTTGACGTGGGCGTAGCCGGGCCAATTGCCGGCTTTGTCTTCCTGGTGCCGGTTTTGCTGGTGGGAGTTTCGATGTCCAAGGTGATTCCAGGAATCGGACACCAGGGCGACCTGGTAATGGGTACGCCACCCCTACTGCGGCTTGTGGAATGGATCCTCTTCCCAGGAGTACCCGACAGCGACATCCTGCTGCACCCTATGGCACGGGCGGCGCTCATCGGCATGCTGGCGACGGCATTGAATCTTCTGCCGGTAGGCCAACTGGATGGCGGCCACATCGTGTACGCACTGAATCCACAGCGTCAACTCCTGATCGCCCGGATCTTTGTGTTGCTCCTGCTGCCGATGGGTCTGCTTTGGGAAGGATGGTGGTTCTGGGCAGTACTGCTGTTCGTCTTCAAGTTGAAGCATCCTCCCGTATATGCGCAAGTTCCGCTGGCGCGCGGAAGAAGACGGGTAGCCGCAGTAGCGCTCGTGATTTTTCTTCTGTGCTTCACCCCAACTCCTGTACTGCCCTAGCGGCAGAATTTGGATCTGGGAGGGGCGACCTAGGCGGTCTGGATGCGCTGCCAGGCGGCCCGCCGCAACACCAGAGCTTCGTCTGTCTGGTCCTCGAACCACTGCCCGCGGCGTAGGACTTCCGCATCCGGGAACAACAGGGGGTCTTCGCGCAAACGCAGCGGCAGGAACCTTCGTGACTCCGGTACCGTGCTGGGAGTGAAGGCATTGGCGGAGATCTGCGCGGCAATCTCCGGAATTAGCAGGAAATTGATAAAAGCGTGCGCCAATTCAGGCTGGGATGAGGTACGCAGCACCACCGCGTTTTCCGCGTACATGGGAAAGCCCTCGGCCGGAAACACAAAATCCAGATTGGGTGAAGCAGCGATGGCCTGTCCGGCGAGATTACTCCAGAGCTGTGAGACCTGATATTCGCCGGACACCAAACGGTCTTTGGATTCACTGATTCCATAGGAATGCACGAGCCGCTTTTGCGCAATTGCTTCCGCGCTCGCAGCGGCAAGGTGACGAGGATCAGCGGAATTCAAGGGATAGCCCAATTTGAGAAGCGCCGCACCCAGCACTTCATCGCGTTCATCGAGCATGGTGAGCCGTTCGCGGAGGCGTTCATCCCACAAATCCGCCCAGCTAGTAATTTCTAGCCGTAACTGGCGGCTATAGGCGATTCCCGTGAGCCCCCACGAACATGGCACGGAATCCTTAAGTTCAGGGTCCCAAGTGGGATTCCGAAACTGCGGGGCAAGATTTGCCAGATTCGGCAGAAGGGCATGGTCAAGTTCCGCCAGGAGGCCTTGGCGGCGCATGCGGGGCAGGAATTGCTGGCAAGGAAAGGCAATGTCCCAAGGGAATTCCGCTCGCTGCAATCGATCGAGCATTTCCTGGTTGCTGTCGTAGGCGCGGTAACGCACCTTCACTTGGAAATTTCGTTCAAACTGCTGGAGGACGTTGACGGGAATGTAATGGACCCAGTCCAGAACGTAAAGGGTACGAAAGCCGTTTCCACCACAACCAGCAAGACCAGCGCTGACCCCTAGACCGGTACAGCCAGCTAGAAATGAGCGGCGGCTGATGGGCTTCATTGCGTCTTGTAACAGGTGGACCCTTCGAAGTTAACAGAATAGGCTAGGAAAGGCGGGGCAAAAGTCGAGTGCAGCCATCGAGGCCCGCCTTCTCGATGCGATCACGCCAGTGGCAACTCTTTGCCGTGCACGTATCTATCATACGGCCCGCGGGGCAGGATTGGGTATCTGCCCCGCGGGGATGGCCGTCTTGTATTCAATCCAAGTAGGTTTGACTAGCCGTTGAAGATGTCTTCAGCCTTCGCCCAGTTGACCACGTTCCACCACGCCGCCAGGTAGTCCGCACGGCGGTTTTGGTAGCGCAGGTAGTAGGCGTGCTCCCAAACGTCGACTCCGATGACAGCCTTCTTGCCTTCCATCAGCGGGTTGTCCTGATTTGGGGTGGACATGATATCCACGCCATCAGCTGTCTTGATGAGCCAGGCCCAGCCGGAACCGAAGCGGGTCATGCCTGCGGCGGCGAACTTCTCCTTAAAGGAAGCGAAGTCGCCGAACTTCGCGTTGATGGCCGATGCCAGATTACCCACTGGATCGCCGCCACCCTGCGGGCTCATAATTTCCCAAAACAGCGAGTGGTTCCAATGCCCACCGCCATTGTTCCGGACGGCAGTGCGGATGCCCTCCGGCACTGCCGCGCAGCCATTGGCCAGCAAGGCATCCAGAGAGGACTCCGTAATGCCAGCGCCTTCTAGCGCCTTGTTCAGGTTGGTGACGTAAGCACCGTGGTGCTTGCCATGGTGGATCTCCATGGTTGCTTTGTCGATGTGGGGTTCCAGCGCGTCATGCGCGAAGGGAAGTGCGGGAAGTGTAAATGCCATTCGATATGCCTCCTCAGTTGGACAGGTACTTCACAAGGGATGTTTCAAGCGACGGCAGGGATGCAGGGCGATCCTGCCTGCCGCACATTCGTTCATCACGACGTAGCTCGTTCGTACGCGCGCGCGAGCCGCAACATGTTCGCTTCGTCAAAGTGTCTGGTGAGAATCTGCATGCCCACGGGAAGTCCATCGCTGGTCTTTCCGGCGGGGACACTCATGCAGGGAATACCCGCCAGGCTCCCGGTGATGGTGTAGATGTCCGAGAGGTACATCTGGAGAGGATCACTCATCTTCTCGCCGAGCTTGAAGGCCGGGAAAGGGCTCACCGGCGCCACAATGGCATCCACGTGCTGGTAGGCATTCAGGAAATCTTGCGTAATGAGCTTACGCACCTTCTGGGCCTTGCGGTAGTAGGCATCGTAGTACCCGGCGCTCAGGACATACGTGCCCAGCATGATGCGCCTCTTACATTCGGCACCAAAGCCCTCGCCACGCGTGTTGCAGTACATGTCGTCGAGGGTGTCGGCGTGTGGAGACCGCATGGTGTAGCGCGCCCCGTCGTAGCGTGCCAGATTGGAGCTGGCCTCGGCGGTACAAATGATGTAGTAGGTGCCAATGGCGTAATCGGTGTGTGGAAGGCTGATGTCCACTATCTCGCAGCCTAGCGCTTTCAGTTGTTCTACCGCCTTGCTAATCAGGTCGCCGGTCTCGCTGGCAAGACCCGCAAAGTACTCCTTAGGCAGGCCCACCTTCATGCCGCGAACATCCTGGGCCATGGCGGCGGAGTAATCCCCAACAGGCGCCAGAGCGGAAGTGGCATCCCGTTCATCACGGCCCGCAGTCACCTGCATGAGCGTGGCGGCGTCCTCCACCGTGCGCGCGAAGGGGCCGATATGGTCAAGAGAACTGGCAAAGGCCACCAGCCCATACCGCGACACCCGCCCGTACGTGGGGGTAATGCCCACCACCCCGCAGAATGAGGCTGGCTGGCGAATGGAGCCCCCTGTATCAGACCCCAACGAAACCACAGCAGTCCCCTGCGCCACTACCGCCGCCGAACCGCCGCTTGATCCACCCGGGACGCGGTCCAGCGCAACAGGATTGCGAACCGGCCCGAAGGCGGAATTCTCATTAGAACTGCCCATCGCAAACTCATCGCAGTTCGTCTTGCCTATAATCAGCCCACCTGCCGCTTCCAGCCGCTCCACGGCGGTTGCGTCGTAGGGGGGAACAAAGTTCTGGAGCAGTCGCGAGGCGCAAGTGGTACGCAGCCCTTTGGTGACAATCACGTCCTTCACCGCGACGGGGACGCCGGCCAGCACGCCGGGGTCTTCACCAGCTGCCAACTGCGCGTCCACGCGCCGCGCGGATTCCAGCGCCCGCTCCGGCGAGAAGTGCAGGTAGGCATTCGTGGACCCGTTCTCCGCCTCAGCGAACGCAAGCGCTTCGCGGCAAAGTTCCTCGGCAGAGCATTCTTTGGCAACAAGTGCTTTGCGAATCTCCGGAATGGTGAGCGTGGCTATATTCATGGACGATACTTTCTTAGCTGCCCGCCGCCCTCTCGCAGACCAGGGCAGTTCCGCAGCAGCACAAACGGCGGCAGCCTGCTATCTCTCAATCACCAGCGGCACCTTAAAGTGCCCGGCGCCGGATAGCGGAGCGTTGGCCAGGGCAACATCCACTGGCAACGTCTCGCCCGATTCATCCGGCCGCATCGTCGCCGTGTCCTCCACGTCGAAAAGCACCTGGGCCATGGGCTCCACGTTGCTGGTGTCGAGTTCGTTCAGCTTGTCCACGTAAGTAAGGATCTGGCTGAGCTCATCCGCAAAGTGGGTAGTTTCCTCCGGGCTGAGCGCCAGGTTGGCGAGGTTCGCCACATAGCGCACCTGTTCTTCGGTAAGCTTCACGCCTGCACCTTTCTTCGGGAACTCTTGTAGATCTTGCGTAACGTGGGGTCTGCAATGCGATCCGCTTCATCCTGGCTGAACAGCGGCCCTGGATCCGCCTTGGGCTTGCGACGCGCCGGCGATACACGAAATTCGATTTTGTCGAGCCCTTCCACGCCGCTGGTCACCAGCAGGCGTTCCAGCAAAAGAGTGCGCATCTGCTGCAACTGCTTCTGCCAAACCGCATCGTCCACGGTAATCACCACAGTTTGCCCGCGAAGCAGCATCACCCGGCTATGCTCGGCGATGCGGGGGCCTACGGCAGTCTTCCAGCATCGCTGTAGCCGTTGCAAGGTCTGCTCCACACCCTCAAGAGTGCGGGACCGGTTCAAGATGTTGAGGGCTGACTCCATCGTGCGAACACCGCAATTTTAGCATGCGCGGTCCGCCGTCCCAGACGGCATCCTTGACGAAGCTATGCGACAGCTTCCCGCTGGTGATACGATTCTCTCTTCATGCTGGAGGGTTTGCGCGCAATGCCTTTTGTCCCCACCCTGCTCTTCGCGGCCAGTGATACCCTGATTTCTCTCAGCACCATCGACATCGCCATTATCGCCATCTACTTTGTGGCGGTATTGGCCATCGGCTTCTACCTGAAGGGAATGGCTGAAAGCGGCGAGGATTTTTTTCTTGCCGGTCGCGAGATGACGGCCTGGATCGCCGGCCTGAGCTTTCTTTCCGCTAACCTTGGCTCGCTGGAACTGATGGGGTGGGCAGCCGCCTCCTACCAATACGGCATCCTGGCCGCCCACTGGTATTGGATTGGCGCAATTCCCGCCATGCTCTTTCTGGGCGTGGTGATGATGCCCTTCTATTACATTTCCAAGACTCACTCGGTGCCTGGCTACCTGCAGTTGCGCTTTGGCGAAGGTACACGCGGCCTGTCGGCGGTCACCTTCGCCTTCATGACGGTGCTAATGAGCGGCATCAACATGTACTCCATGGCTCTGGTGATGAAGGTGGTTCTGGGCTGGGACATCAATTTCAGCATCTGGGTAAGCTCCTTGACTGTGGCCGTATATGTGGCCCTGGGCGGCTTGCGCTCGGCAATCTTTAACGAGGTGCTGCAGTTTGTGCTGATCTGGCTGGGAGCCCTGCTGATTCCAATCCTCGGGCTGATTGAAGCGGGAGGATGGACCAACCTCCAGGCACAGATTCAGGAACGCTGGCAGGGGCAGGACTACACTCACCTGTGGAGCACCATGGGCTCGTTTACCGACAACCCGATGGGCATTCACTGGACTGGAATCGTGCTGGGTTTGGGCTGGGTGATTAGCTTTGGCTACTGGACTACAGACTTCCTGGTGGTGCAGCGCGTACTGGCGGCCAAGGACCTGCGCGCAGCAAAGATGGCGCCCATCATTGGCGCGGCGTTCAAGATGATGGTGCCTTTCATCGTGATTCTTCCCGGCCTTCTTGCGCTGGCCGTGCTTCCCATGACCTTAACCGGCGAAGCCGAAGCCCTGGCCACCGGCGGCCACAGCTATAACGAGGTGCTGCCGCTGATGCTGGCCCGCTATTGTGGACCCGGCTTGCTGGGCCTTGGCATCACCGCGCTGATTGCCGGTTTCATGAGCGGCATGGCCGGCAACGTAAGCGCCTTCGCCACGGTGTGGACCTACGACATTTACCGCGCCTTTATGAAAAAGGACGCTTCGGATAGCCATTACGTCTCCATGGGCCGCTGGTGCACCATCATCGGTGTCCTAATCAGCATCGGCACCGCCTATCTGGTAATGCAGTTCCTTAGCATCATGGACTACGTACAGGCGCTCTTCAGCTTCTTCATCGCCCCGCTCTTTGGCACAGTGATTCTGGGCATGCTGTGGAAACGCGCGACGCCGGCCGGCGGATTCTGGGGATTATTTACGGGAACCCTATCTTCCATCGGAATGTGGGCCTGGGTGAAGACGGACCCCACTGCACTGCGCTACATTGCCCTGTCGCCGGATGCGCAGGATATGGCCGAGAACATGTACAGGGCGTTATGGAGTTGGATTATCTGTGTGGCGGTAACCGTCGCCGTAAGCTATGCGACACGCCCGTTGCCTGAGTCGAAATTGACTGGCCTTGTATACGGTTGCACTGAGATTCCCTCTGAAGGCAACCTGAAGCTGGTGGAACGCCCGATATTTTGGGCGGTGGTGGTGGCCGTGGTTCTGGCTGCCCTGAACATTTATTTCTGGTAGGCGCCACGCGCGGATTTTCAAGCGGGAACTCAGTTTCCGCGGATCGGATCGATAACCATGTCCTCTTCTCTTACCTTTGCTGTCCTGGTAGGCAACCGCGGATTCTTCCCCTCACACCTGGTGGAAAGCGGTCGCGCCGAAATGATAAAGACGCTCACCGATGCAGGCTACGGCGTAGTATGCCCATCGCCAGAGCAAACCAAGTTGGGTGCCGTGGAGAGCCGCGCGGATGCGAAAGCCTGCGCGGAACTATTTCGCAAGCATGCCGGAGAAATCGCCGGCGTCATCGTCACCCTCCCCAACTTCGGCGACGAGAAGGCGGCGGCCGAGACGCTGCGGATGGCGGACCTGGGGGTGCCGGTGCTTATCCAGGCCTTTCCGGATACCCCCGGCAAGATGCTCATTAGCGACCGTCGTGATAGCTTTTGCGGCAAGATGTCGGTGTGCAATAACCTGCGACAGTACGGCATCCCGTACTCGCTCACCTCCCTGCACTGCGAAGCGCCAGGCTCGCCGGAATTCTCCTGCGATCTAGCTTGGTTTGCTAGCGTATGCCGTGTGGTAAATGGACTCAAACGGCTGCGCATTGGCGCGATTGGCGCTCGTCCAGCGGCCTTCAACACGGTCCGTTACAGCGAGAAAATTCTTGAGCGTAACGGCATTAGCGTGGAACCCATCGACCTTTCAGAGATCTTTGGCCGTATCGCCCAGTTAGCGGATGACGCACCCGCGGTTGCCAGCAAACTCGCCGACATCCAGAGGTATGTCGATACCAGTTCGGTGCCAGCCGCTTCTCTTGTGAAGATGGCCAAGCTGGGCGTGGTGGTGGCCGATTGGATGCGGCAGAACGACCTTGCTATATCCGCCATCCAATGCTGGACCTCAATGGAAGAATACTTCGGTGTGGTTCCCTGCACCGTAATGAGCCAGATGAGCGAAAACCTGATGTCCAGCGCCTGCGAGGTGGATATCGCCGGAGTCATCGGAATGCACGCCCTGCAACTGGCATCCCAGACCCCCAGCGCCCTGCTCGATTGGAATAACAACTACGGCGAAGACCCCGACAAGGCAGTTTGTTTCCACTGCTCCAACCTCCCAAAGAGTTTCTTCGCCGACGTGAAGATGGACTATCAGGAGATCATAGCGGGCACAGTAGGCAAGCTGAATACCTTTGGCACCTGCGTGGGCCGGGTGAAGGCCGCTCCGATGAGCTTCGCTCGCTTCTCCACCGATGATGACACTGGCGAAATTCGCGGTTACGTTGGCGAGGGCGAGTTCACCAACGATTCGCTGGAGACCTTTGGCGGTGCGGGCGTAGTGCATATTGCTGGAATGCAGAAACTCTTGCGGTACATTTGCGAACAGGGCTTTGAGCACCACGTGGCGGCGAACCTCAGCAGTTCGGCGAATGCGGTCTATGAAGCCACCACCCGCTATCTGGGTTGGGATGTCTACCGACACGAAAAATAGCGCCGCGCAGGAGCAGCAGGAAGCATCGGCACACAAGAGCATGGGTGCGCGGTGCGCAGAACGCGGACAATCGGAGGATACGGAGCATGAGCATCGTTGCGGGCGTGGATTTTGGCACGCTCACGGTAAGGGTATCGATCGTGGACGCGGAGCGCGGTCGTCTGGGGTCTGGTGTCGCAGACTATCCACTTTTCCGCAAGCCGGAAGACCCTGACCACGCCACGCAAAGCCACCACGACCACCTACGCGCCCTGGCGGAGGCAACGGCTAGGGCGCTTGCCGCGGCCGGCGTTGCCGGGGATGCCGTGGAGGCGATGGCCATCGACACCACCGGCTCCAGCGTAATTCCCGTCGACGATCAGTTGCAGCCGCTCAGCGACTACTATCTCTGGTGCGACCACCGCGCCTGGCGCGAGGCGCTGGAGATAACGGCCAAGGCGCACGAGTACGGCCTGGAGGCCATTGAATGGTGCGGGGGCACCTATTCCTCAGAATGGGGGTTCTCCAAGCTCCTGCACTGGCTGCGAAACAACCCGGACAAGCGCGGGCGCTTCGCCACGGCGCTAGAGCATTGTGACTACATCGCTGCGGTGCTTTGTGGGATAGACCGCCTGGAGGACCTGCCTCGTAGCGTTTGCGCCATGGGCCACAAGTGGATGTGGAACGAATCGTTAGGAGGCCTGCCCCCGGAGGACTTCCTGCTGAAGCTCGATCCGGTGATGGAAGGCGTCCGCGGGAAGATTACCGGCAAGTATCAGACCTCTGACAAGCTGGCAGGCCACCTCACACCGGAATGGGCGGAGAAGTTGGGCTTGCGCGCTGGAATCCCCATCCCCGTCGGGGCCTTCGATGCCCACTGGGATGCAATTGGCGCAGGCTGCCGCATTGGCGACGTGGTGAACGTGATTGGCACCTCCACCTGCATCATCGCCATGAGCGAAGAAGCAAAGCTGGTGCCCGGCGTATGCGGTGTTGTACCGGGCTCTGTGCATCCCGGTAAAACGGGAATTGAGGCCGGGCTTTCCGCAACCGGTGATATCTTCGATGCCATCGCCCGCCGTGCGGGAACCACCGT
>CAZUAX010000010.1:53878-58455 GCA_964618435.1 uncultured Solibacteraceae bacterium | reverse complement strand
GGGGACCGGATTGGATACGCTCTGGAGCCCTTGGCGTTATCGCTATGTCACCCGTCAGGATTCTCCCTCTGGGTGCGTCTTCTGCCGGATTGGCGCTAGTAGCCCTCAGCCGGATTCGTCGGATGACATTGACGAAGAAAACCTCGTGCTCTGCCGCGGTCGTCATGTCTTCGCAGTGCTGAATCGTTTCCCTTACTCCACGGCGCATTTGATGATTGTGCCGTATGCCCACGTGCCTAATCTTAGTGACGTGGATACCCAGTGGTTGACGGAAATGATGCAGCTTGCCCAGAAAGCCGAGTCCGTCCTGCGCGCGGTGTATCGACCAGGCGGCTTTAACGTTGGGCTGAACCTGGGAGAATGCGCGGGTGCAGGCATTGCCGGGCACCTCCATCTGCATGTGCTGCCGAGGTGGCCAGGGGATGCCAGTTTCATGACCACAATCGCCGAGACGCGCGTCATTCCCGAAGATCTTCACGATACCTGGCGAAAGCTGCGTCCACACTTCTCCGAATAGCCCACGAATGGGGCTGTCTGCTGGGGTACTAAAGTGATGCTATCTCTGGACAACCTTGCGCAGCCAATTGAGCAGCACTGGCTTCCAGGCGCCTAGTGCGGGGTTGCGCTCCCAACTTTCCATACCGTGTCCAGCCCCTGCAAGCACAAACAGTTCACAATCTCTGCCGTGGGTCTCTATGGCCGCGCACATCTCCCTGGACTGGCTAACCGGTACGCCGCTGTCGCGTTCGCCGTGAATTAGCAAAAAGGGCGGCATGCCGCCATGCACATGAGAGACCGGTGATGCCTGACGCACAATGGCGCGAGCCAGCGGCTCCTGGTCTCGTAAAGGCTCTGCCTGCAAGGACAGAAACTGGGCGGCATTTTGGCGGGGTTGGCCGTCTTCTCCCAACCACGACACGAAATTGTGAATGCCGTAGAACGAAACAACCCCCGCTAGCGGCGTCCTGCCTGTCGTTCCCACCAGAGACACCAGATGTCCTCCCGAGGATTCTCCAGCCAGGATCATCCTTGCTGGATCCACACGGAACTGTGCGGCGTTCTGGTGGATCCACTCCACCGCATCCAGTACATCCTCCACGGCTGCCGGGTAAGGATGCGCCGGGGCCAGCCGGTAGTCGATGCTGAACCATGCATAAGGGGATTCCTCCAGCAGCGACAGCAGCGGGCCTACATAGGTGCGGCGGTCTCCCGCTTCCCAACCCCCGCCGTGGACGACGATCACGGCCGGCACGGGAGCGCCGGATGCCGGATAGCTCACATCCATTAGCAGGCTGCCGCTACGTGCAGGAATCTTGACGCCGTCTTGATGCTGGCGTGCGTCCTGGGCCTGGACGGAATGACAAGCGCAACCAAGGATGGTCAGCACGGCAAGTGTGAGGTGCATTAGAAATGCCAATGCCCGCCGATTGCAACGTTCAGAGTTTGTCCGGATGCTTGAGTTCGACAACACAGAACGATTGTCGCAGGGAGTTTGGCCGCTTGGGCTGCGCGGCGTCGTCATTCGTGTTCCGCTTAGGGCATCACACTTCGGAAACTGGGCACTTGCAGAGCCCGGTATGAGAAGCGCGGCACGCGCACGGTACCCTTGGTGACCTATCATGAAGCGTAGTCCCATATTTGCCGGGACAATGGATTCGGCGGACTCTTCCTATGAAAATTCAATTTGACGACAAGAACTGTTTTGCGGCCATGGTCGGCGAGAAGCATGGCATCACCCCAGAGGAATTTGAGGCGGGTAAAGCTCTCGCTGAGGGGGCTCGACAGCGTTTTCAGAAACTCAGTGACGATCAGGTGTACGGCTTTGCGCACTTGCCCTTCACGCAGGATCTCGATGGCATTCTCGCGCTGGTAGATAAGCTGCGTGGCAGTTACGAAAACGTCTGCCTGGTGGGAATTGGCGGCAGTGCCCTCGGCCCTTGGGCGGTGGATTGCGCGCTGCGTGGTCCCCATCCGGTGCAGGGCAAGCACGATGCCACCAATCCGCGTCTGGTGATTCTCGATAACGTCGATCCGATGTTCATCGAGGCAGCTCTCGCCAGCATGAATCCCAAGAAGACGATTGTCCTGGTGGTCACCAAGTCCGGCTCAACGGCAGAAACCACGTCCACTTTTCTGCTGGTGTACCACTGGCTGAAGCAGGCCGTCGGGGCCAAGAAAGCACCCGGGCGCGTGATCGCTATCACTACGGAGGGCAAGGGCGATCTGGATGGCCTCGCCAAGAGAGAAGGGTTCCCCAGCTTCTACATTCCCCAAAACGTTGGTGGGCGCTTCAGCGTGCTCACCCCAGTGGGGCTATTGCCTGCCGCCCTCACCAATGTGAACATCCGCAAGATGATGAAGGGTGCCGCGGCCATCAACAAGATTGCCTGGGATGCTGACCTTGGCATAAACATTCCGCTCCGCGCCGCTCTGGTGCATTACCTCCTGCTGGCCAAGAAGAAAAAGACGATCCAGGTAGCATTTCCCTATTCGAACCGTTTGTGGGGAATGGCATTCTGGTTCCGGCAGCTCTGGGCAGAGTCCTTGGGCAAGGCAAAAACGCGGAAAGGCAAACTTGTGTACGCAGGCCAAACGCCCATCGCTGCGCTGGGAGCAACTGACCAGCATTCGCAGGTGCAACTTTACATTGAGGGGCCCAACGACAAGCTGTTTAGCCTGTACCGGGTAAATAAGTTCGACACAATTGCAAAGATCCCCGCGGAGAAGGTGGGCTTCGAAAGCTTCGACTATCTGGCAGGGCAAAGCCTGGGCAAGTTGATTGACGCCGAGTGCCAGGCAACCGCCGCAGCACTCACCGAGAATCAGCGTCCAAACTGCCTGTTTACTATCGATCGCGTGGACGCGGAGCATGTGGGTGCGTTGTTCCAACTGCTGGAATTTGAGACAGCATTCGCGGGGGAGTTGCTGGATATTGATGCCTTCGACCAGGAAGGCGTGGAACTGGGCAAGAAGCTCACCTACGGCCTGATGGGACGCAAGGGCTTCAAGGAGTATAAGGACTGGATGGCCGCCTATGAGGCCAAGCGCAAGAGCGTGTAGCAAAGCGTCTGGCAGCGGGCGCCGTCAATAGCGGCGGCGTTCGCTACGGGTTTCCCCACGGCCGGCAGGTGGCTTGGTCACTGTGAATCGGGGCAGGGTTGCCGGTGCCTTGCCCCCTGCGCTGGCTCGTACTTCTTGACCATCCTCAGATTGTAGCGGGGCCTCCGCGGGTAGCTCTTTTTCTTGGTCTGCTCCAGGGCCGACTGTGGTTTTGGCGCTGCTGGATTTTGTTGGGGCTTGCGTGGGTTTGCCTGCCGGTTTCTTCTGTTGACGTGTCTCTCGCATACGTTGCTTCCCGGCCTCGCTAATGGTGATCTGGTTATCCACCTCCCGGGCGCCTGCCAGTTTGGCCAGCCGTGTGGCCACCCCCTTATGCTGTGGAACGCTGGTTTGTCCGCGCAGCGTGGCAATGCCGTTCTTCACGTCCACCTGGAAGCCGTTGGTCGAGATCTTTGACGCTGCAAAGCGTTTGCTGATGGCCAGGCGAATGCTCTCATCGCTCATCTGGCCTGCCTTCATTGCCTGTGCGGCGGTGATGTTCATTGGAAGCACCGCCATTGCTAGCGCCACCGCCAGTGGAATCGTCATTGCGGCTTGGCGCCAGGAAGACTGCCTCAATACCTGATGCACGGAGTGCTCCTTTCTCAGGCCGATTTCAAGCCACCTTTCCTTTTCGAAATCGCCTCATGGGTATAGTGCCTGCAAAGCGATATAATTCTCACCATGATTTCGGGAAATTCTTCGCGCCGAACCCTGCTCCGGCAGGCCGCCTTCACTGCTGCCGCGTTTTCCGCTTCCAGTTACCAAAAAGTGCTGGGCGCGAACGACCGGGTGCGCATGGCCCTGATTGGGGCTGGTAGCCGTGGGACTGGTGTAATGACAAACTTCCAGAAGGCTGGTGCCGAGGTGGTTGCCGTCTGCGATGTGTACTCCGCGCAGATCGACCAGGCACAGCAGAAGGCTCCTGGCGCGAAGGGCTTTGCCGAATATCAGGCCGTGCTCGATCTGAAAGACATCGATGTGGTGCTGATTGGCACACCCGATCACTGGCATTCCCGCCACGCCATTGACTCCCTTAACGCGGGCAAGGATGTGTATGTGGAAAAGCCCCTCACCTTGCGGATTGAGGAAGGGCCGGAGATCGTCAAGGCGGCGCGCATCAATGAACGGGTATGCCAGGTGGGTACGCAGCAGCGCTCAGGTGCGCATTACATTGAAGCTAAACAGCGCTATATCGATAGCGGGAAGCTCGGCAAAGTCACCCTTGCTCGCACTTGGTGGCACGGCAATGGATATCACCTGCGAAAGGCGCCCGCGAGCCTCCAATCACAGCCCACAAATCTCAACTGGGCAAGGTTTTTAGGACCGTTGAAGTGGCGTGAGTACGACCCACAGCAGTACTTCAATTGGCGCGCCTATCTCGATTTCGGTGGAGGCCAGGTAACTGACCTGTTCACCCACTGGATCGATGTGGTGCACATGTTCTTGAATCGGGACAACCCTACCCTCGCTTCGGC
>CAZUAX010000010.1:50589-53778 GCA_964618435.1 uncultured Solibacteraceae bacterium | reverse complement strand
TATGTGCAGCGCCGGCAGTTGCATTTCGATCCGCAGCGGGAAGAGATTCTGCCTCTATAGCCTCTGTTGGTTGCGGGCGAAGGCTTTCGTGAACAGGGTTTGCAGACGGGCGGGCCGCAAGGTCGGCCCGTTTGCGTTTCAGCCGGGTTGCTGCCGCCTACAATCGAGGTGTCTGTACTGTTCGGGGATCTGACCGGCCTACTGGCCCAGTTCCGCAACAAGCGCGTCCAGGCCCTGGCGAAGGTAGAGGCTGGCGAGTCGCTGCTGTTCGGGAGACACGCGCAACTGGCGGAGACGCGCGGGGACTTTGGAGTCATAGCGGTTGGGCATCCAGATGCTGCCGTCGGCGAACTGCACCTGGCTCACGTAGCCCACCATTTCACCCAGCTTGATGGGCAACTGGCGCGCACCGCCAGGCAGGCTACTCTGTTCCTGGAACTGCAGTACACCTTCTTGTTCCACAAGCGCTTTGGCGCCGGGCGCCAGACGGATCTGGTCCCCCGTAGCGGGTACCGTGCCGGCGTAGAACTCGCGGCCTTCAAGGTCGCGGATTATCCATCCGATTTCCGCGTACACAATCTCTTTCGATGAGCGATTGCGCACCTGCAGCCGAGGGGCGACGGCCTCATGTCCGGCAATGCGGACGGTGGCGCCGAGGGGCTCAAGCGGCGAGGCGGGCATGGGCAGGAACGCAAATTGGACAGGGTCGCTGGCCGGAATCGTTGTGGCCCGCCCGTGGCGCGCCCAGCGCAGATCCACGCGGGGAAGTTCCGCCTGGCGCGCCAATAGTTGGCGCATCTCTCGGCCCAAGCCTTCTTTGCCTTCTGCGCGCAGGAGGTCGCGCAGGTGCCGGCGGTCCTGCTGGATTTCCATTTCCAGCGAGGTAAGTAAACGGCGGCTGTTTAGCGTATTCTCGCCGGAAAAGCTGAGGTCCGCGAAGAGTACGCCATCCAGGCGCAGGGTGAACGTGGGTTGGTTGCCCGCCGTGACAGGCTGAAGGAGGCGAAGATCCACCTTGGCGGGAAAGCGCTCACCGGGATTCACGCGCAAGCCGGGAAGTGTGACGCTTGCCCTGCCGCCGGCAGCCGTAGCGGACGTGCGCAAGAGCAGCGTGATGCCATGGATGGGCTGGCTGGAGACGTTTTCGAACTGGAACGTGAGATGCAGTTCCGCGGATGCGGCGCTGCCCCGCTGCACAATGCGCGAGCGACCCCAGTCCGTATCCAAGTGCCGGATGGGGCCATTGGCGGGCAGTTCGATACGCAGGGTGTCCCGCAAGGCCAGTGTCGGCGAGGCATTTGGTGCCTGCGCGAACGTGGCCATCGCCGCTAGCGTGCATGCCAGAGCCAGCTTCGCGATGTGGAATGTCTTAATCCAGATACACATGGGCCACCGTCAACTGTCCGGTTTCAGTATCCACAAAGTCTGCGCGGAGTCCGCCGGAGGCGCCGCTCAATAAGGGGCTGCCACTTTGCTCCTGGAAGATCAGGGCGAAACCACCTTCCTTCTGTTCCACGGCCAAGCGTCCGGGGGCAGCTTCCAGGACGGCTTGCTGCGGGACGCTGGCCCTTATCCAGCGGTGAGGCATCTGCCACCAATAGCCGGAAATCATCAGCAGCGAAAGCATGGCCATGGCAAGCCCCGCGCGCCAGCCAATAGGTGGGTGCAAGCGGCGGGGACGCACCGCTTCGCCCGCCTCCACGCCCAACAGGATGTTGGCCTTCATTTCAGTAGCAAGGGATTCCCAGGCGAAGTAGGGTGGTAGTTCGCGGAACTTGCCAGCCTGTTCGCGAATCTGGCGGAACTCGCGCTCAATCGCATCCTCTTCGGGGCTTGACCCTCGGAAACGCGCCCGCAGTCGCTGCCACAGGGGTGTCTCGCCGCCAGCAGCCAACGCTCGCAGGTAGTCATGCCTGTTCATGCTTCAACGGTCCCTTCGTCGGAGGCGATTTTTTGGGATGTACCCATGCGGCGCTTCAGAAACTTGCGGAACTTCACACGGGCATTTGCGATGTGCGAACGGACTGTGGCTTTTGAGCAGCCTAGTGCCTGCGCCACCTCCTCTGCGGGCATGCCCTCTACGTCCCGAAGCACCAGCGCCGTTCGTTCGCGCGGCGTGAGCGCTTGCAGGGCATCCTGGAACAGTTGATGGCTTTCGGCGCGCAGCAGCAGGCTCTCCGGATTCGCCGTCTGCTTGGTGTCACTGAGTTCCGGACCATCGTCGAGATTCACTTGGGGGCCACGTCCACGGCGGCGAAGGAAGTCAATCGCCGTATTGGAAGCAATTCGGGACAGCCACTGTGCCGACTTCTGGGCATCGCGAAGCTGGTCCTCCCGCTGGAGTGCCTTAATGAAGACTTCCTGTGTGAGGTCCTGGGCATCGGCCACATTGCCCACCACTCGGTACACCAGGACGAAGACCCGCTTGAGATGCTGCTCAATAAACGCAGCCCGCCGGTCAAGGATAGGTTGGGCGGCGGTATCGGCGCGCTCGTTCATTCGTACCTGAGACAAAGTCTCCATGCTCAAAGGGAATGACGTTTCCCAAGCGGAAGCGTGGAGAGAAATCCTTCCTTTATTGTCGCGCAGGATCGTATCTGGAGTTCGTTTCGTAGAGGGACAGCTGATTCTCAGGAGGAGAGGCCATCTGTAGGGGCAAGGGCAATGGATGTGGACACGCTGTTTTGCTTTTGAACACACAAAAAGGCCGCCTGCCATTGCTGGAGGCGGCCTCTTTGAAATCTCTAAGTTAGTGGCCGGTGCGGGGCGCCTGGAGCTTCAATCCGATTGCGCCTCAGCATCGCCGGGCCATCCTTGTGCCGGGCGCGCTATTGGGAAGCACCCTCACCCTGTAGGATCAGTTCCTCCATTTGATCCTTCAAGTGCAATTTGAGCTTTTTTAAGCGCACTTCCTCTACCTGCTCTTCTTCGGTGAGAAATGCACGGGAGCCAAGGTCGTTCAGGCGTTCCTCGTACGCGTGATGCTCTTCGGCCATGCGGCGGAATTCTTCGTTGGTCTCGATCAAGCGATCTTTGAGTTCGTCGTGGAGTTTAGTTTCCATGTACGGGATCCTCCGCGGAGTTTATTGAAATGATTGCCCGTCACCAGTGCTCCGTCACCGGAGTGGGCCCAGGATATCTCCCGGTTACCTAGGACATTAACACGCCCGAAAGCCCATGACAATAGCG
>CAZUAX010000010.1:37650-50489 GCA_964618435.1 uncultured Solibacteraceae bacterium | reverse complement strand
TGGCCGATCCTCTGGCTTGAGTGGGCGGATGGTAATAGGCAGCAGTTCCATTCGTGTGCTACTCCACGGCAGGCACCGTCCTGCGGGCGTGCAGGCGCCAGGTAAACCAGATTACAGTGCATCCAAGGAGCGCTGTAGGCGCAGTGAGCAGACACACCAATTCAAAGCCGGAGTCCTGTACCAGCTTCCCGATGAGCGGTGAAATGAAAAATTGGAGCACCCCATAGGCGGCGGTCAACAGCGAAACTGCGAAGGCAACCGAGTGGCTCGGGAAGAAGTCGAGCGGCATCGAATAAAGGTTGACGCTTAAGGCTACGGTCCAGAAGCACGCCATGCAGATCGCGACCATCGCCAGTTCGGGAGTAGGTGCAAGAGGCGCCGCCGCGTTGGAGAGAACCAGCACGGATGCCAGCCACGCAATGCGCATCCGTCCGCGAAATGCGTCTGTGTTGCCGCGAATCCACCACCAGGCCAGTAGTCCGCCGCTAATGCCTCCAAGAGTGAGGAACAGCGCGGGGAGGCCAGCCAGCCACTGGGTCTGCTCCAGGCTAAGGCCGTAGCGCCTCACCAGGAAGACCGTGGTCCAATTCAGCCAAAGCGAATAGACGGTCATCGAGAGGATGTTAGCGACGAACAGGCCAGCCATGCGAGGGTCTCGCAGAACCTCCCGGGCACGTGCGTTTCCACCCGGGGCGGGTTCATCCGGCACGGAAGGGGGCAGCTTGCGGGCAGTAAGTCTCCAGAGCGGAATCCACAGGAATCCCAGCGCGCCAGCCACCAGAAACGAGTAACGCCAGTCGGAATTCAAAACAAACCAGGTTGCCATTGGAGGCGCTAGCATTCCCCCGATGCTGAGGCCAAACTGGCCCGCCGCGCTGCCGAGCGCAAACTCGCGTGGGGGAAGGTAGAGGCGGTGCGCCTTGGCTGACCCCGGAATGCCCGCAGCTTCCCCGGCTGCCAGCACACTGCGGCAGGCCACCAACTGCCAGAAACCGCCGGCAAACCCAGTGGCGACCCCGGCGACCGACCATAAACCCACCGCGTAGGACATCGCCTTGGTTAACCCGTAACGATCCAGCAGCCATCCCCCCACAGGGGCGCTAAGTGCATAAACCCCTGAAAACGCGCTGATTAGCCAGCCGTATTGAACCAGGCTGAGCCCTAAATCCTGCTGCAGCACCGGGGCAAGTTGGGCCAGAATCTGCCGGTCAAGAAAATTCAGTACTGCCGAGATAAGGAAAATACCGATGGCCAGCCATCGCCAGCGATGCGATGGATTCACCGTGGTGGTTGGCACGGGCGAGGGAGAATTGGCTTCCATGCGGGGAGGTGGCAAGTTGAAGGGTTCTGCTATGGGGTGCTGAGCGACAGCACTTCCCCTATGGTACCGAAGGAGTTGTTCACCTTCGGTAGATAAGTGGCGCGCACCAACGGCGGGTTTACTTGATTACCGCAGCGAAATTCCCACTGCGCACCGCCTGCCGTCACCACGCCAGCGGGGTTTTTCAGCAGCAGCCGGGCAAAGCCTTCCGCTGTCTTGATCTCAAGAAGATAGTTCTCCTGGTTGCGGCAGACCACACGTACAAGAGCACCTTCCGCCACGCTGGGTTCATCCACGTCACCATAGTCCACAATATCCGCTGGGGGGCTGTCGGGCGACTCGTTCTCGCGGTTCGCGCGAGCCAGCGCCTCTTCAATCCGGGACATCGTTTTTGCCTTGAGGTCCTCAATTTCCTTGCGCTCGGCAGCCTGACGAATTTGCCGGTCTTCCTCCTCCTTGCGGGCGCGGTCTTCGCGAAGGTTCCAGCGCGCATCCTGCAGGCGCTGTCTTTCTTCAGGAGTAGCGGCGGAGCGAGCGGCCCCGTCAAGAGCCGTATCCGCAAGGGCATAATCGCGGGCTTCCACCAACACACTGGCGGTCTGCTCCCAAAGTTGCTGGTCGCGGGGAGCGCGCTTACTGGCTTCCATCAGGATCTTCCCTTTGGCTGCGGGGTCCGTCTCCAGGCTGGCCAGGAAGCGATGAACCTCTGCCCACGAGGCGTTCTTTTCCATCGCCAGCCCTGCCAATCGCTGCTTTTCCGCTTTGCTGTCTGCCAGCTTGGCCGCCTCCAGATACACCCAGGCGCTTTCTGTAGTGCCGATGGCAGTGAGGTTCCTGAAGATCGCCCGCGCGTCGTCCGAGTCCCCTTCGCGCAACGCAGAGAGAGCGTCGATTGCCTGCAATTGGGAACGGGCACGTACGTCCAGTTCTTCAAAGCGCGGGCGAATCGAACCCATCACCCGGCGCAACGCAGCCCCCTCTTCGTTTGAGATCGCTACCGCGCTGGCGACCGCTAAGTCCGCATACCCAAGAGGCACGTACCAATCACGAAAATCAGTGCGAGGGTTGTTGGCGAGACCGCCAAACTCCACAGTGGCGGAGGACTTCGTGGCCAGCACCCGCCGCGCTTCCGTTTCCAACTTTGCCAGATCAGTCTGGTAGCTGTTGCGCAAGGAAAGCCGCTCTTCCATCCCCTTCTCCAGATTGCCGGCCAGTGCGCTGAGGCTGGGGACAGACTCCTTGCTGGTAAGCAGCCAGTGCACCTTGGCCCAGTTCAGGTCTGGCTCAGTGCCTGGCGGGGGCGCCCCCAAATGGAGCACTTGGCCATCCATGCGGGCTCCACTGAGAATCGATAGCAAGCCCTGTTCGAACCATGTGGGCAGCGGCCGGAGGCTGTCCTGAATGAGGGTGCGGGCAATCGCAGCGCGCAATGCGGGGGTGAGTTCAGGATTTCGAGGAAGCACCACCACATAGCGGTCTACCACCACGGGAAGTGGCTTGGATGCGGGCAGAACGGAGGCTTCGCCTTGCTGCGGTACCCAGATTCGGATGGGCCACTGCGCACGAAGTTCGCTGAGAGGCAGGATGCTTTTGAGCAGATGCTGATACTGAAAAAGGTCGCCAAGAAAGGCGCGCAACTCATTGTTGTCCCGTTCAGCAACCACCTCAAAGGGTTCCAGGCGGAACTCGCGCCAATTCTTCTCAAAGCGGTCCTCAGGCGCGCAAAGCGCCATCACCGCAAGCGTGCACACGAGCCCGAACTGCTGTAGAAACCGCCGCAAAGAAGATCGCCACCCCTGTTCGGGATCGTAGCAAAGGGATACGCTGGGCGCCAGCTTAGCCTTGCTTTTCATGGGCCTGGCTAGTCAGTCCCGCGATGCGCTGGCGCACCGCTTGCAGCAGGTGGGCGTCTGGCATTTCCGGTGCCACGGGTAGCACCTCACTCCGCGGGCCGCGCGGCGTCCATCGGGCCAGCATCGTAGGGTTCACAAATCCACGGAAAATCGTCAGGCCCGGCACTCCCAGCGCAGAGGCGGCGTGTTGCCCGGCGGAATCGTAGCCAACATAGAAAGCACTTTCGGCGACATGCGCGCAGAACAATGCAAAGGACCCTTCAAGCACATGCACCTGCCCAGGAGCAATCGCCGCCCCTTCAATCGCGGACCGCACCCATGCGGCCTCAGCACCTCCGGCCCCGGCGTCGATCCAAAGCGGCCGCCCGGTGGCAGCCAACTCGCGCAGCAGTTCCACCTCAAAGCCCCCCCCCACGCGTTTGGTGGCATTGCCGCCCACACCCAGGCTTACTGTGATGGGTGCTTGCGATGCCGTGCGGCGGCGAGCATGGGCAATGGCGCAAAGCGTCCTGGGCGGCGATACAAAGGGCGCGGCGTCCGGCACCGCCAGGCGCAGGAAACAGAAGCTCGAGGCAATTTCACTCAGCGTGCGGGCGGAATCTGCCTCCGCGGTTCGGCTCTCGAAAAATAGCGTTCGGGAGGCGGGGGCAATGGGAAGCAAGCCGAGTTGGGTGATGCGGGAGTCTGGATCAATCACCAGCGTCCCAGGTTCATCGCACAGTCCGGCCAGTTGTTCTGCCACCGCAATGCGCTCTCGCAGGGTACCCCCGCGCGGGTAGTCGAGCGGCCAGTGTATGAGGCGCTCATGGCCCGCGAAAAGTTCGAAGTTTTTCGCTGGGCCAACAAACCAAACGCGCGCGTCGGTGTATCGCTTCAGCGCTGCGTCCACAAACACGCTGGTGACGGCAATGTCCGCGCCGAGAGTAATCCTCGACAGCACATAAACCTGCGTCACCAGCATCGAGGATGGCGGAGGCTGCCCGCCTCGCAATTGCTGGTAACGGCTGCGCAGGAACTCCAAGCTCCAGACAGGCTGACAGGCTGCCAGGGCCTGAGTGAAAATCGAGATGTAGCAGTCCACGAGCGCAGGGTCAAAGCGGTCTGAGAGATCCTCCACCACACGCCCGATGAGCAGTTTTGTCGCGACGGCCGCTCTCGGCGCATCCGGCCCGGCACAGCTTGCCACCAGCACTCGGAGCGCGTCAGCATCCGGATTCCCTGGCTGCGCAAGGCACGAAGCACGAAGCCGCTCCGCAGCGGCCTCGAGTTCTAAGATGTGGTCCTGGTCTGCCAATGGCTCGCCTTGTGCTTGCTCCTCAGTTGCGCGGGTGCGCTAGGAGAAGTACTTCCCGATAATAGGCCACAGCTTCTCTTTTGTCTCCGCCGGCACTTTGGACTTGTCTGTGATGATGGCGTGCCGCAGGGCGTGATGGGCCTTGCACGGCAGGTTGAGGTCCAGACGCCGTACCGCGGCCTTCACCACCTTCGCGGCATTTTCGGCATTGTGATGCAGGTTGCCGATGATTTCTTCCACCGTAACGGCGTCGTGTCCGTCGTGCCAGCAGTCATAGTCGGTCACCATCGCAATGGTGACGTAGGCGATTTCCGCCTCGCGCGCCAGTTTCGCCTCGGTGGCGTTGGTCATCCCAATGACGTCCATCCCCCAACTGCGGTACAGGTTCGATTCCGCCCGGGACGAGAACGCTGGCCCTTCCATGCAGAGGTAAGTGCCGCCCTGCTTCACCACCACGCCAGACTCCTTACAGGCAGCCACGGCAATCTCAGACAACTCTTCGGAAATGGGATCCGCAAAACTTGCGTGAGCAACCAGTCCCTCACCAAAAAAGGTACTTTGCCGTTTCAGTGCACGGTCAACGAACTGGTCTGGAATGAAGAACTCCAGAGGCCGATTTTCCTCCTGCAGAGAGCCCACGGCGCTCAGCGAGAAGATGTAATCCACCCCAAGCTTTTTCATGCCGTAGATGTTGGCGCGGTAATTGAGTTCGGTGGGCAGAATGCGATGACCACGACCGTGCCGCGCCAGAAAAGCAACCGGTTTTCCTTCAAGGGTCCCCACGACGTAAGCGTCAGAGGGTGGGCCGAAAGGGGTTTCCAGAGAAACTTCTTCGGTAACTTCAAAACCGGGCATGGAATAAAGTCCGCTGCCGCCAATAATGCCAATTTTCGCCTGCAAGGGTTGCTCCCAGCTTGGATGGAATTGTGTGCACCACAGAAGCAAATGCCGCTTTGTGCACAATCTACTATCGTGGCTGGTGAGGGAGGCGGAATGCAAACGGGGGTGGAGAAGCCCCGAACTTCCCCAGCAGAACCGGCAGGGCGGCAGTTAGGGCGGGGAAGCGGAACCCTGTTTGTGATTCCGCCAGAAGTTTCAGCCGGACTCCGCGTGCCGCCCGACGACCCGTTGCGTACCTGTTTTCTCTCCACCACGCATTTCTGCTCATCTTCAATGCAGCAGGCAGAATGCTAGCATCAAGCTTGGAACTCACTTCTCAACCACGGCGGGCGGCTCTGCGAGTCTGCGCAGTGAGCTATCTCAACACGGCTCCGCTCATCTATGGCTTTCAGCAGCATCCGAAACCTGGAGTGTCGCTGGAGATGGCCGTCCCGGCGCTGTGTGCGGAACGCTTACGTTCCGGGCAGGCGGATATTGGGCTGGTGCCTGTGGCGGAAATCGCAAGGCAGCAACTGGCAGTTTTGGGCAATGTGGGCATTGCTTGCGCGGGTCCGGTGCGCAGCATCCTGTTGTTCTCGAAAAGACCCTGGTCTGAAGTGCGCACGGTGGCTGGGGACTCCAGTTCCCGTACTTCCGTACTGCTCGCCCAGATCCTGCTTCGCGAACGCTATCACGCTGAGGTGGCCGTGCTCCCGCATCCGCCCGACCTGAATGCGATGCTTTCCATCCATGATGCGGCGCTAGTGATTGGAGACCCGGCGTTGCTGCTCGACCCGGCTAGCCTCCCCTATGCCTGCCTGGACCTGGGAGAGGAGTGGCTCCGCCATACCGGCCTCCCGATGGTGTTTGCCGCGTGGGCGGGTGCGCCTGAGGTGGTGGCGGCGGAACCCCCTGCGCCATTTTCTGCCTCCTGCCGCGCTGGGCTTGCCAATCTCGAAGCTATAGTAGAGAAAGAAGCTCCCCTGCGCGGAATTTCCCGGGCACTGGCGCTCGATTACCTTCGGCGTCACATCCGTTTTCATTTAGGGGAACGCGAGTTCGCAGGGATGCATGAATTTCTGAAGAGAGCGCGGCAGCACGGTTTGCTTGACGCGAACGCACATCCCGCGGAACTCGTTCCGTCTGCAGGAAGCACGTTTCCGGTGAATGAGTTGTCAGTAACGAATTTGGAGTAGCAATCAGTCTCCCATGATGAAGCGTGAAGAAGCCCTCGATCTGTTCCGTAGTGACGACCTCATCGGTATTGGTATGGCCGCGGACGCCGTCCGTCGCCGCCTGCACCCGGAGGGGGTAGTTAGCTATATCATCGACCGCAACATCAACTACACCAACGCCTGTACCGAGTACTGCACCTACTGTGCCTTCTATCGCCCTGTCGGGCACAAGGAGGCCTACGTGCACACTCACGAAACCATTTTCGAGAAAATTCAGGAAACGCTCGACCTGGGCGGGACTGGCGTATTGATGCAGGGCGGACTTCATCCGGACCTGAAGATTGAATGGTACGAAGACCTGCTTAGCGCCATCCGTCAGCGTTTCCCGCAAATCTGGCTGCACTGCTTTTCGGCCCCTGAGATTCTGAACATCGCCGACGTGAGCGGCCTGGACTTGCGCGATACCATCGCCCGCCTGCGGGATGCAGGGTTGCAATCGATTCCTGGAGGTGGCGCGGAAATTCTGGATGAGGACGTGCGCTACCGCATCAGCCGCCTCAAGTGCACCGCGGCGGACTGGGTGCGGGTCCATCGCACTGCCCATGCGTTGGGCCTGAAGACGACGGCGACCATGATGTTCGGCTGCGGAGAGACGTTTGAGCAACGCATGAATCATTTTGATGCCGTCCGGCAGATTCAGGAAGACACCGGCGGATTCACGGCCTTTATCCCATGGACCTTCCAGCGCGAGAATACCTCTCTGGGCCGCTTTGTGAAAGAGGAGGCTACGGCTGTGGAGTATCTCCAGAATCTCGCCATTTCTCGTCTCTATCTGGAGAACATCCCGAATGTCCAATCAAGTTGGGTGACGCAGGGACTGAAGACCTGCCAGCTTGGGTTGCGCTTTGGAGGGAATGACGTCGGCAGCATCATGATCGAGGAAAACGTGGTTTCTGCGGCGGGAGCGCATAACCAGGCCAGCGAAGAGGTACTGCGCCGCATGATCCGCGATGCTGGGTTCACTCCCAAACAGCGGGACACGCTGTACCGAACCTATTTTCTGAATTGATCGCGGATTTCGCGAATGGATAGCCAGTTCCGCAAGGATGGTCATGTGCGTCCCCTGCTGGCACACACGAGCAGGCTGCCCCGGTCTGCTTTGGTACAATCGGGCTAACATAACCCCGTCACGTTGCCCTGGATCTTTGGTTTGTTTTCCCGGTTGGCTGTTGTGGCCGGTAGTTTTCGATGTGATGCCCCATCCTTCCAAACCTCGATTTTGTTGCTTTGGGATTCCCCTTTGGTCTCTGCGTCTGCTCATGTTGTTCGCGTTGTGCGTGATGGGCGCGATGGCGCAGAAGCCGCCTAAAGAGGAAAAGCCTCAAGTGCTTGCGGCCATTCCTGACGCCCCCAATGCGGTGACCATCACCAGCAGCCACTTTGGACTCCTTGCCGTTCCACCGGAAGATCGCGGACTGCTCTCCAAGCAGGTGGAGGAATCGCTGAAGAATCTGCGCAAGTCGCTGCGCAAGCGCCGTCTGGCTCGTATTACAGCCTGGGTAGGAGGCGCTGGGGATGTGCGGCGGGTCTCCTCCAGCATTCGGGAGCAACTTTCCGAGTGGCGCATGCCCATTCCCGCCATCACCGTGGTGCGTGTGGGCGCCTTGCCCGATAACGCTTCGCGGGTTGCCTTTGACGTTGAGGTGGAAGAGGAGCGGCCCGTGAATCCGCACGGGTTGATTTTTCTGGCGGGGGAGCGGACCCTCTCCAGGGAGTTTCGGCTTAACTTGAAGCCGGATTTCGAAAGCGTACTGGCCACTTTGGAACAGCGTCTCAATGCCGAGGGCGCTGCGCCTGCGGCGGTGATTTCCGCCCGTTGTTTCGTAAGCCTGAGTGACGACCTTGCCGGGCTCGATCGCGCTCTGCGTCAGCGGTATCCCTCCGCGCAAGCCCGTGTGATGCAGGCACTGCGCAGCACACCAGATTCGTTTGTAAACTGCAAGCTGGTGGCGCGAGCCGCCGTGAGTTCCCCTGCTGCTTTGGAACCGAAGATTGAAACGCTGGTGGAAGGAGAACAGCCCGTTACCACGCTGGTGAAGGTGAATACTCCCCGCCTGGTACTTACCTCTGCTCAGTTGTGCTTTCGGGCCACGGATGCGGATCTGGCGCTAGGGTTTGAGCGGCTGGAAAATACGCTGGAGGAGCAGGGAACCAAGCTCAGCAATGCAGTCCAACTCAGCATTCTGGCGCAGTCGCCAGAGTTGGGAATTCGAGCTGAGCAACAAGGGCGCAGGTTTCTGAACACCCGTTACGATCCGGCCATCTTCCGGCAGACGATAGAGGCCCTGCCCGCCCTCGATTCCACCATCTCCCTCGACGCAATCGTCGCAGTGCCAGAGTAGCGTCTAGCCCGCTCCAGCCAGTTCCGGGCCAGGAATCAACCCCTCCATGGCATCCTTGCGCGCGGTTTCCTCTTCGCAGCGGTCCGCCGCACTTTGCACCGTGGCGAGGATGAGCAACTCGCCAATCCCGGGACATCCCTCGGGGCGGCACTGACGGCAGTGTTCCAGCATTTCCGTCAGCAACTCTACGGCACGCGCGCTATTCCCAGGCGCAAGCAGCGCTTCCTGCAGATTCGGCATCGGCCGGGAGAGGCAGCAATTACGTTCCATGGCAAATACTCGGAGTCGTTGGGCAAGTACTCCGCAGGCGGGGAGGGCGCAACCACTTCAACAGAATTCATCCGCCGATTCCGGTTCATTCCATGCAGCCGGAACTTCATGCGAATACTTTTAAGAATGCAGGTTCATGGGGGAAACTTCCACCGCCATTTTTGAAGTTTCTGAAACATATGTTTAGAACCTATTCTGTAGGCGCAATCGGTTTACAACTGTGAACGCGCCCAACAGGAGCCCAACAGGATCTGGGTGAACTCAGGGCACAATCAGTCCGCGGGCAGATTGAGTTCCCCCTCGGTCTTGGCGACGAACGAACAACAAGTGAGGTCGCCCACTACATTGGTAACTGTGCGCATCATGTCCAGGATACGGTCGACGCCAAGAATCAATGAGATTCCCGCAGCAACCTGCGAACCGAGCCCAATGGAGTTCAACACAATGATGATGGTGATGATGCCTGCGCTGGGCACGCCCGCTGTTCCCACGGCGGCTAGGGTAGCGGTAAGCAAAATGGTGGCCTGTTGCGCCAGGCCCATGTCCATCCCATATATCTGCCCGATGAACATTACGGCCACTGCCTGATAGAGAGCGGTTCCGTCCATGTTGATGGTGGCGCCAAGCGGTAGCACGAAACTGGCCACCGAGTTTGAAATGCCAAGTCGGTCTTCCGCCGTCCGCAAGCTGACCGGCAGGGTTGCGTTGGAGGACGAGGTTGAGAATGCCACCAACTGGACCGGGGCCGTTCGTCTGAAAAACACCAGTGGATTCAAGCCAGCCAGACCCTTGACGGCCAATGCCAGCACCACATAGGTATGAAAGGCTAGGCCGAAGGCCACGGTGCAAGCGTAAATCAACAAGCTCTGCAGAAGGTCCACACCAAACCGGGAAATAACCGCCGCGATCAGCGCAAAAACGGCATAGGGCGCCAGTTGCATTACCCAGCCAATCACCAACATGGATGCGTCGTTGACACCCTCAAAAAACGCCAGTACCGGTCTGCTTCTTTCTTTTGGCAGAGCACTGATGGCTGCACCGAAGACGATGGTGAAAACGATTAGCGCCAACAGGTCGAAGTTTGCCGCGGCGGCTACAGGATTCCGCGGGATCATGTTCAGCAGCGTGTCCGCAAGCGACGGGGCCTTCGATGCGAACTCCACGGTACTCGCCGCTTCCCCGGCAAATTGTTCCGATAGCGCATCGCGGGTGGCAGGGGAAATGCGGCTGCCGGGCTGCACCAGATTCGCAAGCAGCAACCCCAGTGAGACCGCCAGAGCCGTCGAGGCCATATAGTAAGTGACCGTCTTGGCGCCAATCCGCCCAAGCTTCCGCAAATCGCCCAGTGAGGCGGTGCCTACCAGCAGGCTGGCAACCACCAGGGGAATCACAATCATGGTGATGGCGCGGATGAATGCCGTTCCCACATATTCCAGGTTGGACAGTGCAGATTTTAGCCAGCCAATGTCCGAAAAGTTCGCGAAGGCTCCCACGGCAACGCCCGCGGCCATTCCGATCAAAATCTTCGTGTGGAGTTGCATGCCGGTAATCCTCTGTAACGGCAACGCAGCCGCATTGCGATTGCCTGCTTCATTGAGCAGGAACGAAACTGGCAGTGTAACAGATCAACGCCTGACGGATGCCGATAGTAGAAGGCTGGTTAACTATTTCGGTAGCTAACTGTCGCCCCATTTCAGCTTGTCGCGCAGCACATCAAAGAAGTGCATACGCGGAGGCGCTACTAGCCGTACAGTCTTGGGCGAAAGCCGGCAGAGGATGCGATCACCCACAGAGAGAATCTGCCCCACCTGGCCGTCGATAGTAAGCCAGACACTGTCGTTTCGGGAGTTTAGCGTAAGTTCCAGGGTGCTGGAATCAGGCACCACCACGGGGCGATTGGTAAGGATGTGCGGGCAGATGGGGGTGAGGCAGAAGCACTCCACGGTGGGGTAAATAATGGGGCCACCCGCTGAGAGCGAATAGGCTGTGGAGCCAGTGGGCGTACTGATGATTACCCCGTCTGCCTTGTAGCCGCACATGTGGCTGTCGTCCACGCGGAGGTCAAATTCCACCATGCGGGCGAGGCTGGAATTTGTCACCACTACGTCGTTCAGTGCATCGTAGCTGGCAATTTCCTGTTCGCCTCGCCAAAGCTCTGCCTTCAGCAGCCGGCGGCGGGACTCTCGGAATTCGCCTTTCAGCACGCGATCCAATTCCGCCATCACCTCCTCCGGAGGAATCGCGGACAAAAACCCCAAACGGCCAAGGTTTACGGGGAAGATGAGGACGTCCCGATGGTTTACCACTCGGGTGGTGGCCAGCAGAGTGCCGTCTCCCCCAAGCGACATCACTAACTGGCAGCCTTCCGCCACTTCGCTGGTGGGCAAACCTCCGTCTTCATTCAGATAGCCCGCGGTAACGTGGTCAAAGCGCAGAGCGATTCCCCGCTGTCGCAGCCAGGTGGCAATCTTGGGGACCCACTTTTCGCTGGCCTCCACGTTCGCTTTTGCTATCAGGCCCACCGTCTTAACGTTCCGCATACAGCAAGAATTCCTTGTTTCCTTCGGCGCCCGTGATGGGACTTTCCACAATAGAAGTGCGGAAGCCCAAGGCTTCCACTTCGCTCGAAATACGTGCACAGATTTCTGCGTGCAACGCCGGGTCGCGGACAATGCCGCCTGCACCCACTTGCTCGCGGCCCGCTTCAAACTGCGGCTTCACCAGTATCACCATGCATCCAGAGGGTTTCAACAGTGGGGGAAATGCGGCAAGCAGCAGCCGCACAGAAATGAAGCTGACATCACAAACGATAAGGTCTGAGGGTTCGGGAATCAAGGTGGGGTCGAGATAGCGGACGTTCAAACCCTCGTGCGAAACCACACGGGTATCCTGGCGCAGGCGCCAGTCGAGCTGGTTATGGCCCACGTCCAGGGCGTAGACACGCTGCGCACCTTGCTGCAGAAGGCAATCGGTAAATCCTCCGGTGGATGCGCCTACGTCCACACAGACGAAGCCGCTGACGTTAATGCCGAACGCTTTCAGGGCGCCCTCCATCTTCAGGCCGCCGCGGCTCACATATCGGGGCTTCTCCTGGACTTCGATGAGATCTTCCAGACGCACGGTCTGCCCGGATTTCAGCGCCTTTTGCTGATTCACGCGCACTTCACCGGCCAGAATCATGGCTTGTGCCTTCTCGCGTGACGAGGCCAGGCCGCGCTCTACAAGCGCCACATCGAGCCGGGTCTTGCGCACAACCGCCATCGCTCAGGCTGTGCGCTTTACAATCAGGTCCGCAAGGGCATGCAAACCCTCCGCCCGTTCACCGAATGGAGACAGCGCCTCGCGTCCTAAGCGCCACTGAATCTCCGCCATTTCATGGGACTTCTCCAGCCCATACACCGCCGGGAAGGTAATTTTCTTTTGCGCAGCATCCTTGCCCGCGGTCTTTCCCAGTGCCTCGGACGATTGTTCCACGTCCAGAATGTCATCTACGATTTGGAAGGCCAGGCCAAGATGTTCCCCAAAGCGACTTAATGCATCAAGATCCGTTTCGCCTGCCCCCGCCAGGATGGCTCCCATGCGGATGGATGCACGCAGCAGAGCGCCCGTCTTCGCCCGGTGAATACCGTCCAGCAATGCTGCCGT
>CAZUAX010000010.1:5158-37550 GCA_964618435.1 uncultured Solibacteraceae bacterium | reverse complement strand
AGGGCGGGAAGATCGTCGTGAATCAACGAATAGGTATGCACCATCTCCAGCGCGCAGGCTGGATGCTCAATCCCTGGAGTTACATCCTGGATGGTGCGTGCCGCCTCCAGGCAAAGTAGTGGACGAATTCGCTTACCGCCCGCCATCACGCTGTAGCGCATGGCGCGGTGGAGTCCTTCAGGCACAGCTTCTTCACTGGGGAGCAGGTGGTCAAGCTTGTCGTCGATCCACTGCTGCTGGCTGGCCCAGCGCATTGCGCCACTCGCAGGCGCGGATTCAGAAAGGGACGTCTTCATCGTTGTCGGCTCCATCGGAGCTATCCTCGTCAGTGTCCGCCAGTTGCCCACTTTCCGAGGGTTTTGCGGCACTTTTCCCACGCAGAATCTCCACGCGAGTCTCGGCGTATTCCAACTGTTTACGACAGGACTCCGTGAGCTCGATGCCACGCTCGAAGAGGCGAATGGACTCTTCCAGTGCCATATCGCCGCGCTCCAACTCACGCACGATCTGTTCCAGTTGCTCCAGGCCCTTCTCGAAGCTGGCGCCCTTCTCCGGGTTTGCAATTGCGTCCGGCATCACGGGGGAACTGGCGGAAGCAGGCTGGGTTTTCGGGGGCATCGCCTCATTGTATCGCGCAGCCGCTGCCGAGCCGCGCGTTTCACTGGATGTTTCGACGGATGAGCCGTTTCGGTGGGGCCTTCCAGCCAGTTCCACACGCGTGGTGTTCGATGACACAATTGAAGGGTGATGCAACGCGTGAACCTCGCTACTGTCTTCCTTGGAATCTGTATGGGGTGCCTCTTTCTGGCTTCTTGTGCCCGCGAGGAAGCGCCCTCCGGGGGTGATCCCGGCTCTAGCTCTGGTGCGCTGGTTGCGGAACTCGCTCAACAACGGGATGCCCTTGATTCCAGCAAGGGAGGTCTCGAAACCATGGACGCGGAGTGGACGCTCGGTGACACATCGTCCCGAATCAAGGCCTATTATGCCGGCGAAACGCTCGCGCTGATCGAAGAAGAAATGACCATGGGGGAGTTTGGGAACGCGCGCAGCCGGTATTTTTATTCGCCCAAGGGAAGCCTATTTGCCTATACCGAGGAGAAGGAGTCCCAGACCGGCGCGAGGACCGGGAATGCGCGAACGGAGCGTGTCCAACTTCAGCTCTTCTTTGCGGACAATGGGAGCTTGCTGCAGGGCGAGCGTTCCGTGGATGGGGCGAAGGCGGAACTCACCGGCGTAGAATCCCAAGGGGTAAAGCTGCACGCGCGCGAACTGGAACTCGTACTGCAGGAGAAGCGCGCAACCCCGGCGCGTTAAGCTATACCTGTCTGAACCAGCCATTGTCGCCATCCAATGCGACAATAGAATGTTTGAGTACCCTATGAGTGACCTCCTCGCCCGCTTGCGCGGTAAGCCAAAGTCCAATGATTCCGAGGCCCAGCCCAAAGAACCACCCACGCCCGCATGGCCTGGGAGCTTTTCGGATTGGACCTGGACGGCGGTTCTCTTCCTGTTTCTGACCACCACCCTGGTGCAGGGATTTGAGATTCCTACGGGTTCCATGGAAGGAACTTTGCTGATTGGCGATCGTTTGCTGGTGAACAAGCAGGCCTATGCCGCATCAGACGCAATCTCCCGGCTGATTCTGCCCTACCGTGAGCCAGCGCGCGGAGATATCATCGTTTTCCGCTTTCCACTCGACATCAATCAGGCCTATGTAAAGCGCGTGGTTGGGGTGCCGGGAGACCGTTTGCGCCTCGAAAATCGCCAACTCTTCATCAACGGGAACGCCGTTGAGGAGCCCTACCTGTCGAAACGGCTCGTGGGAACAGATCATTACCGGGACAACTTCCCGCGCTTCGCCGAAGCATCTTCCACTCCACTTGCTCGTCGTGCACTGCAAATGCATGAAATGCATGTTAAGAATGGTGAACTGGTTATCCCCGAAGGCTACTATTTCGCAATGGGAGACAACCGCGACAACTCACTTGATAGCCGCTACTGGGGTCTGGTTCCGCGTGAGAACATCATCGGCAAACCTCTGCTGATCTACTGGAGTTATGGCTATCCTTATTCCGATACCTATCCGGAAACCATCCCATCCAAGGGAGTTAGATTCGGACGAATGCTCCGTGTCGTCTCGACTTTTCCCACCGGCGAGTCGCTGATTGGCACATCCGCGGAGGCCAGGCCATGAACCGCACACTGGAAGAGCCGAATCCCTGGCTTGCGCTTGTTGGCATTGTGGTGCCCGGCGCTGGCCACTGGCTTAGCGGAGATCGTCCCCGCGCCATCGCCATCTTCGCGCTAGTGCATGTAGTGGTTGTGCTTGCCTTGTTGGGTGGTGCGGCGGTGGCCCCTCCGATTCCCCCGGAACCGATGTTTACGGCCGGGCTGTCTCAGTCTGATCCGATTGGCAACACCATGCGCGCGCTGGAGCGCATCGCGCAGGGCTCCAACGGCATCTCAATTTGGGCAACTAAGTTTCTTGGCTACAATCAGCCTTTCAACGGGAGTTTTCCCAATACGTTTTTTACCAATCTGCTGAACCTCGGCGGCCTGTTAAACCTGCTGGCTTGCTTCTACCTCTTTGACCGGCAGCGCTTGCTCGCGAAGACATTTAGGGAGCAGCTTGCGGCAGCCCGTAAGGAGAAAAAGCGATGAGCCACTTCCACTACGTGCTGTTGTTTCTGTTGGCTTCTTCCGCCATGGCCAGCATCCTGCAAGCGGAATCAAAGGCGGAGATCCCCCGACTGTTTGTGAAGCGCTTCACCACGCCGCTTGCCGCCTTCGCCGGCTTCAGCTGGCTCATGTTTCTGCTTGGGAAACTCTAGCTCTTCTTCCCGCCAAACAGAAAAGGGCCCAAAAAAAGATCGCCACCCATTGCTGGCTGGCGATCCAGATGCCTACCCGTGCGCGGGAATGACCGCGATCAGAAGACGTAGTTGATGCCTCCGTGTACGCCCACCGTCCGACCGTTTGCGTCGAAAAGGTAGGGCTGCCGGTCGCGATAGTTCGAGTAATAGCCCGCTATCGAGAGTACCCAGTTTGGCGCCAGTTGCTGGTTGATGCCGTACATCTGCTGAGTGCGGCCAATGCTGAGCGCGGAGTATCGCCCAATTTCCTGGGCGGCGATATAGTCGAAGCCTGCTGGTTGTCCCACCAGCAGTGCAGGATTGAAGTTGATGTTTCCCATCGACCCTCGCCCGTCGTTATAGACGACATTGGCGAAGAGGCTTGTCTGTGGATTTACCTGATAGTTGGCCGTAAAGAATGCGCTGTGGTTTCGCACGGAGTAGCTCATCATGTCAGCGAGCGAGCCAAACTGGCCCGCGGTTACTCCGCCCGCTCAACCATCGTAGACGGGCAGCACCATCAGGCTGTTGCTGCGCTCGTTTTGAAAGCTGTAGGCTGCGGTAATGTGCAGGTTCTCAAGCGGCGCGAACCATAGTTCCGTCCCTGGGAAATGCACGGTACGGTTCCACTCGGACATGTTCAACTGGTCGTTGCTCTGATGAGTGAACCGGTAGTGCACCGTTGCCGACACCCTTTCGTTTGGCGTCCATGTGAATGTGGGATCCACACGGTGTACCAGGGTTGGAAACTGCGTGAGCGTGGCTTGCCGCGCCCGGTACATGGTGAAGTATTGTGTGCCGCCAAAGGGCGCCAGGTTGGGGCTGGGGAATGGCTGCAACACTGGCTGGAAGGCCGCATGCTCGTAACGGAATGGGTCTCGGATGCTCTCGAGCTGGTAGCGCACCCGCGCCTGCCATGCGGCAGATCGGCGCGTGGAGAAAGTTGCAAAGACGCGGTTGATGCCCGTCTTCAGCACTTCGTAGTTGGGCCGCTCAATCTGCTTGAATTCATAGCCGGTGCGCAGCTGTGTGAGTTTCGCGAGGCGCCCGGAAAGTTCGCCCTTTAGCGAGATGGTGTTGCGCGAGCGCACTGACTGGCGCAGGAAGTCCGCCGATCCGAATTCCGGATAGGCCTCTGCGTAGGTGCGTCCTGCGGTAGGCCCAGCCACAGCGATGGGTTCGTTTGTGTCGACGAAGACGTCATCGGAATCCACGTCCAACTGCCGCGCCCTCACGTTGAAGGCCCATCGTTTCTTGATGGGTAGGGTGAAGGATGAGTTCCATGCCCATGTGCGTGCTGCCAGTCCCGTGAATTTGTTCGTGACGTCACCACGTGTGTATGCGGCAGATAGCCGGGCATCCTTAGGGAGCGCTAGGCGTCCCTTCAGTGTGTGCATGGTTTTCCGTCCATCGGGAACCATGCTGTAGGGCAGCAGGCCCTGGCGCTGGTCGAAGGCCACGCGGTTACCGAAAACCGGAAGCGCGCTAGCCGGGTGCACCGAGTCGGTGTACTGAAGTAGCGGTGCTTCAGCTCTTTCGTTGAACTGGCGATGCGTGTAGTCGTAGTCGATGGTGAGGTGCGAAAGCACCAGCGAGACACCACCGGTGAGTTCGTGCATCTGCTGGTCAATCTCCTTGGTGGCGCCTGTGACGTGGCAGTTGGAGCACTTCGATAAGGTACGCGCCTGCATGCCGCCGCCCTGGTGGATGCTGCGGTGTCCGGCCCGCCAGCGGATCATCGTTGCGCTGGGGATCACGCCCTTGATCTCGGTCTGCATCTGGCGCCAGCCATTCATGTAGTTCACGCCAGGCGCGAAGTTGTCGTGCCGCAGGATGACACTGCCTTTCGCGGCGTCCATGTAGTCTAGGGGGTCGTTATCCAGCCTATGCAGGAAATTCACGAAGCTGCTGGTTACCTGTACCCAGCGGTTGAGGTCCACCTTCAGGCGATATTGCTGGTCACGCGCGTCGCCGCGGTTTTGAACCAGAGTATCGACGAAGACGCCGTTTTGTAGGCTCCAGAAGGAGCCGCCCACGCTTGGGCGCAGCCCCTGTGGAGCGGCGTCATATTCGCTGGCCAGCCCAAGGTAGTCTGTATTGTCTACTCCGCGACTGCCGATAAAGACGTTTCCACCAGAGCCATTTGGCACGGGGTTTTGTTGTGGGGTCTCTGTGACGGGTGCCTGCGCACACGCGACTGCTGCTGCCATTAGAAGGCAGAATCCCAAAATGAGGATGTGTTTTCTCACGGCGATGCCTCCTTAACGGGTTAGCGAGCCACCACGGCTCGGCACAGATTGTGAGGGAAGATCAGACCCGTGCACCATTGAGTGGCAGTTGGTGCACTTCGTGCTGAAGCCGCGCCGGAATCCCGACGATCCAAACGGATTCTGAGAGGAACCAGATGGCAGATTAATTGGTGTGCTGATTCCGTCGCGTCCAATATGGAAGTGCGCTTCATGGCACTGTAAGCAGATAAAGGGTTCATTTTGCGTGAGCATGTTGTTCACCACGGAACCGTGAGGGTTGTGGCAACTCGTGCAGCCTTCCTCCACCGCGGCATGCTCAAACACAAAGGGCCCTTGCAGGTTTTGATGGCAGGAATAGCAGAGATCATTTGCCCTCTCTGCCGTCTTAAGCAGAGATCCCTCGCCGCCGTGTGGATTGTGGCAACTGCTGCAGGTCATGCGGCCCTCAATCACCGGGTGATGAGAGCTGTAATTGATCTGCGCCCGCTTCTCTTTATGGCAGTCCAGGCAAAGTTCAGGCTCCCGTTTGGTTAGCGACGCCATCTTGGGTGGCGCGGCACGCTTGCCCTCCAGCATTGCCATTTCCGGATTTCGCATGCCGCTTCCCACAATTTGGTTGGTGGTGGGCAATGGCACCGGACGCGACTGGTGTATGTTGTGGCAATCGCTGCAGGCCAAGCCTCCCATCTGGTGGATGCTTCCTGGCCATTGCTGAGCTTTGTCGCCATAGTGGCAACGAACGCAGTTTTTGGAAGTGTCCTGGGCCGCGTCCTCGCGGAAACTGCCCACGAAGCCTTTCCCGCGCGAAGCTACATGGTTTGATGCCGGGCCGTGACAGCTTTCGCAGCCCATCGCATCTGTCTTCACTTCATGTGGCTTAATGCGCGCGTGCACGCTAAATCCATATTGCTCGCTTAGCCGCCGATGGCAGGCGGTACAAGGGGTATCCCCCACATAAGTGGCTGGTTCCGCGGGCACAAAAGACGCCTTGGCCGGGGCTTGAGCGCTTCCCGGCATTGAAAGCAGCCCTGCCGCCGCCGCCACCAGTAAAATCCTTCGTCTCCAGGTCATTGCTCCTTACTCCAATTCACCAAATCCTGAAGCAGGAGGCGATGTCATTACAGACAATCACCTCTGAAATACTTATATACACGTTGGATGCCAAACTGTGAGTGGAGACCGATACCTCCCCCAATTCGTATCGATTGAATGGGTTGACTTCTGGAAAACCTGAGGGAGTCTTTCGAGGGCGGAAGCTGGAGTGTTGCAGGAGTGAGACGCAGGATTCTTAGGTCTCCTGCTAAGTAGTTGCAAAGGAGGGGGTAAGCTGAATCGTCTCAGTGGTGAGACCACTGTTTCACAGGTGAGACGCCAAGCCTCTTCATCTTCCGCCACAGCGTCGCCCGGCTGATGCCCAATTTGTGTGCGGCGTCCTCAGAAGTGGCGGAACTTTGCAGGGCATTCACCAGGGCGTCCTTTTCAGAACGGTTCACCGTGTCTGCCAGGCGCTTCACGCCATCATGGTGGCCCGCCTGCTGGAGCCGCGCGGGAAGATCCCGGCAACGGATCCAGTCATCGAGCGAAGAGATCACTGCGCACTCCAGGGCGTTTTCCAGTTCGCGTACGTTGCCTGGCCACGGGTAATCCAGCAGCATCCTCACTGCCGGTGGGGTGAGTTGCTTACTCCGTTCCGGGTCGTTCTTTGCCAGACGGAGCAGAATGTCTTCACTGAGGAGAGGGATATCTTCCGGGTGATCGCGCAGCGGAGGCAGTTCCACCGGCACCACGTGCAGGCGGTAGTAGAGGTCCTCGCGGAATCGTCCTTCCGTTACCAGTTGGGAAAGGTCCTGGTTGGTGGCAGCCAGGATGCGGAGGTCCACCCGCACCGTGCGTGCACTGCCTAAGGCCTCAAATGTCCGCTCCTGCAGCACACGCAGGAGCTTAACCTGCAGGGGCAAGGGAAGGTCCCCAATCTCATCCAGAAGAATAGTGCCGGTATGGGCCAGTTGAAAGCGCCCAGGACGGTCGCTTACTGCTCCTGTAAACGCGCCTCGCACATGGCCAAAGAGTTCACTTTCCAGCAAGGTTTCAGGGAGCGCCGCGCAATTCACTTTCACAAAGGGCTTGTCCCACCGTGCGCTCCTGGCGTGCAGGATGTCCGCCACCAGTTCCTTGCCCGTTCCACTCTCTCCCGTAATCAGTACGGTAGACTCCGTGGCGGCGAGACGCTCAATCAGCCCGTAGACGGAGCGCATGCGGGCGCTTTTTCCCACCAACCGGTCGAGGCCGCGGCTTTCGCGGAAGTTCTCGCGTAATTGCTTCACCTCGCGCTGGTCACGCAGGATGGCTACCGCCCCAATGGTGCGCTGGCTGCGGTCGCGCAGTAGCTCAGTCCTTAGCCAGACCGGAACAGCTGACCCGTCGCGCACGCGCAAATTCAAGTCGGAGCCCGCCAGACCTTCCTGCTTTTCCAGCGTTACCTCCAAAGGGCAAAACTCTGATTTGCAGATCTCCCGGGAGTGGAGCCCCATCACTTCGCTGCGCGGATAGCCCATCAACTCTTCCGCCGCTCGGTTGAAGTGGGTGATCCTGCAGTCCAGGTCCACGGCGATTACCGCATCACCGGATGACTCCAGCACCGCTTCCAGGTGAGCCGCGCTGCGCTCTGCCTCCGCGCCCGCAGCCTCGCGCTGGGCAATTAGCCGCAGGATATGGCGGATATCGCGCACACTCTCAACCACACCGATCTTTTCGCCCTCTTCGTTCTTAAGCACCGACGTATTGATGCAGACCGGGATGGAGTCCCCATTGCGGGACTGGATGCGAGTGTCGAATGTGGTGATGTGCTCCTCGCCATCAAAGGCGCGCCGGAAGGGGCACTCGCCGCTGCCGCACAATTCACTTTGGATCACGCTGGAACAGGGCTTGCCTACGGCTTCTGAAGCACTCACCCCGGTGAGCAACTCGGCGCTGGGGTTCATCGACAAAATCCGGCAGTCGGCGTCAATGGCCAATAGCGCATCCGAAGCGTGCCGCACCAGATCATCGAGACGGAACCGCGAATTCGGCATAGAGGGTTTCCGATCTTCTTACCTGATATTGTACAGTTTTCCTCCTCCCCTCGGGGATTGCGGCTGGGATTGTAACCGAGATTACCGGCATAGCCACTGCCGCCCCAAAGTGGTGGCGTCGCGATAGAATTGCGGCAGCTATGCGTCCGATATACGTTCTTTTCGTCCTTCTCGCGGGTGGCGCCTGCTTGCTTTCCGCGCAGACCCCTGATTGGGAGAACCCCCAGGTTGTGGGGATCAATAAGAATCCTCCGCATGCCACCATGGCCATCTTCCCTGGCCGGGAGGAGGCGCTGCGGAGCCTGAGCGCACCTTCCAGCCGCGAGGGAACACCCTGGTATCTGACACTCGACGGGATGTGGCGCTTCCAGTGGGCGAAGCAGCCATCTGAGCGCCCCGTAGGCTTTCAGCACCCCAACTACGATGCCAGCGCATGGAAGCTGATCCCGGTGCCCTCGAACTGGGAGTTGCACGGCTACGGTTACCCGCACTACACGAATATCGTGTACCCCTTTCCAAAGAACCCGCCGTTTATTCAGCACGATCTGAATCCCGTGGGCGCATACCGGCGCACCTTCCGACTGCCTTCCGATTGGAACGGGCGTCGCGTGGTTCTGCATTTTGCCGGCGTATCCAGCGCGATGTACGTGTGGCTGAATGGACGGGAAGTGGGCTACAGCCAGGAGAGCCGCACCCCTGCGGAGTTCGACGTGACACCGTACTTGCGGGACGGCGACAATTTGCTGGCAGTGGAGGTCTACAAGTACAGCGATGGTTCGTATCTTGAGGACCAGGACTTCTGGAGACTGAGCGGCATTTTCCGCGAGGTGTTTCTGGTAGCCACACCTGATGTTCACGCCCGTGATTTCGAAGTGCGTACCGGGCTGGATGCGAACTATCGCGACGCGAACCTGAGCGTACGTGTGAAGCTGCAGAACCAGGGAGATGCCCCAGCCGGAGCTACCGTGGAAGCGGAGTTGCTTGCCCCCGACGGCACCCGTGCCGCGCTGCTGCCTGCCCGCTCAACCACCATTCCCGCGGGAGGTGAGGGCGAAGTCTTGCTGGATACCACGGTGACGAACCCCGCCAAGTGGACCGCGGAGACGCCCGCGTTATATCCGCTACTTCTCACCGTAAAGGATGCGCAGGGAGCAACGCTGGAGGTGATCCCTTGGAACGTGGGCTTCCGGGCCATCGAGATCAAAGGCGGCCAATTGCTGGTGAACGGCAAGGCCATTCTGATCAAGGGCGTAAATCGCCACGAACACGACCCGGACCTCGGCCACGTGCCCAGCGCGGCCATGATGCTGCGCGACATCCTGTTGATGAAGCAGAACAACATCAATGCCGTGCGCACCAGTCACTACCCCAACATTCCTGAGTGGTACGATCTCTGCGATCGCTACGGGCTTTACGTGATCGACGAGGCGAACATCGAATCGCACGGCATGGGCTATGGGGCAGAAAGCCTTGCCAAGGATCAACTGTGGGAGGCTGCTCACCTCGACCGGATTGAGCGTATGGTGGAGCGCGACAAGAACCACGCCAGTATCGTGATTTGGAGTATGGGTAATGAAGCGGGCGACGGCGTGAATTTCGAGAAGGCCAGCGCCTGGATTAAGCAGCGGGACGCCTCGCGTCCGGTGCACTACGAGCGTGCCGAGTTGCGGCCACACGTGGACATGGTGACTCCCATGTACTGGCGCATCGAGCAGATGGTGGACTACGCCCGGTCGAACCCTACACGCCCGCTCATCCAGTGTGAGTATGCCCATGCAATGGGAAACAGCGTAGGCAATCTGCAGGACTACTGGGACGTGATTGAGCAGTATCCGAGCCTGCAGGGCGGTTTCATTTGGGATTGGGTAGACCAGGGGCTTCGCCATCGCACGGGCAACGGCCTCGAATTCTTTGCCTACGGTGGCGATTTCGGCGACAAGCCCACCGACGGGAATTTCTGTCTCAACGGCCTGGTGCAGCCCGACCGCCGTCCCAACCCTTCGTTGAACGAAGTCCGCAAGGTCTATCAATCCATCAGGACCCGTGCGGTGAATGCGCGGGAAGGCCAGTTTCGCGTCAGGAATGGTTTCTTCTTCCATGACTTGGGCGCCTATGAGATTACCTTCGAACTCCTGGCTGACGGCAAAGTGATCGATTCCGGAGTGCAGCGGCCCATCGCATTGGCTCCCGGAGAGGAAGCCGATCTGCAGTTGGCGTACTCGGGTCAGTCGCTCCAGACTGGCCGGGAACACTATGTGCGCGTTTCCTTCCGTTTGCAGAAGGACGCCTCCTGGGCACGCGCGGGCCACGTGGTGGCGTGGGATGAGTTCCGCATTGATCCAGGTCCTGGCGGTATAGGATCGAGCCGCGGCATGGGAGGAACAATTACGGTGAGTGAAACCGATAGCGACATCACGCTGAGCGGGCCGCGCTTCCGTCTGGCCATTAGCAGGACTCGCGGAACGATTTCATCTTGGGAAGCGAATGGCGTCAGGCTGATGACGCAACCGCTGGAGCCCAATTTCTGGCGCGTACCCATCGACAACGATATCGGCAACGGAATGCCTCTGCGCCACGGCGTGTGGCGAATGGCTGGCGCGCAGCGCACGGTGGAAAGTGTCCAGATTACGAAACGAAGCCAAACGAGCGTGGTTGTGGAAGCACGGTCTAAGCTGCCTGCCGGCGGCGCAACCTACGTGAACACCTTTACGGTGACAGCCAGCGGAGAAGTGGGTGTGCAGGCGGAGTATACGCCGGGCCTGCCCTTGCCCGAACTGCCCAAGTTCGGAATGCAGATGCAGATGCCTGCTTCCTTCCAGAACGTGGCTTGGTATGGGCGTGGCCCGCACGAGAGCTATTGGGACCGCAAGACCGGGGCGGCGGTGGGTATCTATTCGGGAACGGTAGCCGAACAGATCCATCCCTATGTGCGTCCCCAGGAAACTGGCAACAAGGAAGACGTGCGATGGATGGCGGTGACCAACGATGACGGCGCGGGACTGCTGGCGGTTGCCTCGTCGTCGCTGTTGACCGCTTCCGTGTGGCCCTTCCCGCAGGAGTTGCTGGAGAAGGCTACGCACACCTTCCAACTGCCGTTAAAGACGGGCGTGGTTACCTGGAACCTCGATCACAAGCAGATGGGTTTGGGCGGCGATGATAGCTGGGGTGCCCGCACGCACAAGCAATATACGCTGCCTGCGGACCAGCCCTACCGTTACGCCTTCTGGCTGATGCCGATTGCCCCGGGTGTGAGCGACTACACGGCACTCAGCAAGCAGGCACTGCCGCTTATGCGCTGAGTTCGGCTCATGTGCTTGGTTCCGTTACGCGGTGGGGAGCTTTACCACTTCCCGCCGTGCAGCGGATTCGTATACTGCGTCCACCACGGCGAGGGTCTTCAGGTAGTCTTCGCCCGTGCTCTCAAATGCCGTGCCATCCAGCATGCAGCGAACGAAATGCCGCTGCAGCGCGTAGACGCAGTCTCCTGCGAAGCCGCGACGCTCGTGTGGGTATTCAATTTCGCGTGCCGTCTCACCCAATGGTTTGAAGCGCAGCGTGGCGTTGGTGTCCATGGTCAGGTGCCCGTTCATGGCGTCCAGGCGTAGGTCGCCGAAGGTGAAGCGTGGGTCATCCGACTCGTTCTCGTTGTAACGATTGGCGTCCAGAATCGAGGTGGCTCCACTCGCGTGCCGGAAGAACAATTGCCCGGTCTCCTCGCCCTGAATCACCGGGTTCAGCCGCCGCAGATTTGCGTACACCTCCACAATCTCCCCCAGCAGGAAGCGAAAGGTGTCGATAAAGTGGACGCCGGTTTCGTATACCAGCAGGCGCGGGTAGCTGCGGAAGAAGGGTTGCCGTGCAAGATACGCGTCCTGGCCCCAGCCGTCGCCCATGCGCATGCGGAAGTAGCAGTGCGTGATGTCGCTGAGGGTGCCTGATTGCTGCAGTTCTTTGATCTTCCGGTACCACGGTTGCCAGCGCCAGTTCTCGTGTACCAGGAAGCGCACTCCCGCAGCGCGTGCCGTCTCCACGATCTGCTGGCTCTCGTTGAGCGTAGGAGCCAGTGGCTTCTGGCAGATGATGTGGATGCCGCGAGCCGCTGCTTCCGCGCACATTTCCTGATGGGTCTCCGGTGGCGTGATGATATCCACGAAGTCTGGCTTCACTGCTTCCAGCATCTCGCGCCAGTCGCTGAAATAGCGCGGGATCCCGTGCCGTTCTGCCGCCTCCCGTGCCCTGGACTCCGTCCGGTTATAGAGCGCAACAATTTCCACTTCGGGGATGCGATTCCAGGCCTCGTACTGGAAGTGAGAGAAGTAGCCCGCGCCCAGGGCTACGCCGCGCAGACGGGCTGTTCCCGCGTTACTCATGGCTTTTCTGCCTCTCCATCGAAGACACTGAGCGCCGTGCCCGCCAGTAGCGCCCGCAGGTCCGTTTCCGGCAATCCCAGGCCCAGCAGTTTGTAGATTTCCGTGTGCATGCATTCTGACAGGTCGGTGCCCATCATCACCCGGCTCGCCGGGATGTGCGCCAATACTTCGTTCACGTGATTCGGCATGAGCGTAGAGGTTTCCAGATAGATGTTGGGGCAGAAACTCGCCGCCACAATCGCCTCTCCCGCCAACATGCCGCTGCCCCCACAATGGCACAGCACGATGCGCAGCTCCGGAAAACGCCGCGCGGGCATCATGAACAGGGATGGAAGCGCGAAGGGTATGCCGCTGCCCGTGTGGCACAGCATTGTCATGTTGTTCTCCAATGCGGCCTCAAACACATAGTCGAAGCGCGCCGACAGCGGATTCACCGCCTGGTACTGCGGCTGCAATTTGAGCGCAACAAATCCATACTCCTCGCGACAGCGTTTCACTTCGTCGCGGTATTTCTGCGGGGGGATGAATGGAGGGATACATGCCGCTCCACGTATCCGCTGCGGGTATCGCCGTATGGCGTCGCCAATCTCATCATGGGTTTTGCGGACGTCTTCCACCACGGGGAAGGGAATCACCAGCGAAATGTCCACCCCCTCGCGATCCATGTCGCGCAGAACGTCGTCCACGGGGCGAACCCTCCCGGAGTGCAGCGCGCTGCCCAGGTGCGTGTGCCCATCAAATACTGTCATCCCCTGAAGCATGGTTAACTTCCCACCTCTCCGCGCTACGTCTCCAGCGCAGCTATGATTGCCGCACCCATCTGTTGCGTGCTCAGTGTGCCGCCCATGTCCCGTGTTCGCGCCGCAGGGTCCTCAAACACCTTCCGCACGGCTGTCCGGATGCAGGATGCCCCTGCACGTGATGCCTCGGTGCCAAACCAGTCCAGCATCTCGGCAGCTGACAAAACCGTAGCCACTGGATTTGCGATCCCCCGCCCCGCGATGTCTGGGGCGGAACCGTGCGAGGGCTGGAACACCGCAAAGCGATCGCCAATATCCGCCGAGGGCGCCATGCCCATGCCGCCAATCAGCGCGGCGCACTGGTCGCTGAGAATATCACCGAACATGTTCTCGGTCACCATCACGTCGAAGCTCTCCGGTCGCCGCACCAGATAGAGGGCTGCCGCATCCACATACACGCGATCTGTGTCTACGTCAGGGAACTCCGCCGCTACCTCATCGAACACCTGCCTCAGGAAAGCCATGGATGGCAGCACGTTCGCCTTGTCTACCAGCGTGACGTGCTTACGACGCTCCATAGCCGCGCGAAACGCCGCCCGGCAGATTCGTTCCGCGCCATGGCGCGTGATGCGCATACGGTCCTCAACAACATCGGCGTTGGGGTCGCGCACCTCGCCCCGTGCGGAGAATAGGCCTTCGGTGCTTTCTCGAACCAGCAGGAGGTCAATGCCGCCTGCCTCATACCCCTTCAATGGTGTGTCGTTTGCGTGGTAGAGATAGATGGGTCGCAGTCCGCAATAGAGGTCAAGCTTCTCGCGTAAGTCGATTTGCGGCGTCATCTCCACGCCGTTGGGCCAGCGCACGCTGGGCAAGCCCATCGCCCCCAGCAGGATGGCGTCATAGTCCTGAATCGCTGCGAAGGTCTTCGCGGGCAAGGGGTCTCCCGACCGCAGGTATTCGCCAGCTCCCACAGCGAACTCGGTGGTCTCAAATGCGAAGCCCGCCCTAGGTGCAACCGCATTCAGCACATTCAGCGTCTGCTCCACCACCTCAGGCCCCACGCCGTCCCCGGGTAGGGAGGCAATGCGGAACGGGGTGCGTTTCGGTTCTTGGCCTGCTGGACGCTCCAGGTGAGGGTGATGCTGCGACATGCCCTATATTCTTCCATAGCTTTGGTTGGGTTCGATCAGTCAGAATCATATATTGAGCGTTTCGGTGAGAGTACGCGGAAACACCCAGAACTCCCTTGTATAGTTCACTTCATAGGATGTGGATTGACAGCGGCGTGATCATGTCATATAAACAACTCAATCGCCGAGCAAGGTTCGCTTGTCCGAATCGTGTCTGGAGCGGGGGATTTGGAGGAGACACGTTCCACAACTTGCGGAGGCAGATAACGTCCGCCGGTAAGGGTAGACACCGGGAGCGTATTCGTGTTGCAGCCCTGGGCTATGGCAAGCGGTTTCGGATTTCAGAGTGCTGCCCAGCATATACGATGTGTGGTAACAGATTTAGCGTTTCGTTTCCGACAGGGCGCGCAGGAAAGCGATTGCGATTCCTCTAGACAACCGCGGAGATTCCTCCATGTCAGCAACCTCAATTCTCGTCTCACCGCAAAAGCTTTCCACCCGAGACCACATCGCCTCTGTGCTTCAAGGGGAGATCATCACAGGTAGGTACTCGTCCGGCCAGCGCCTTGTGGAACGTGAGATTGCCGAGCGCTTCGGTGTAAGCTCCATCCCGGTCCGTGAAGCGCTGCAGGTGTTGGAAACGCAGGGCCTTGTCGTAAAGCAGCCGAACCGCGGATGTTCTGTGGTGTCACTCAGCGCCGCGGAAGCGGACCAGATGTGCGAACTCCGCGCAGTGCTGGAGCCAAAAGTGGCGGAATGGGCGGCATGTCGCATGACGGACGTCGGCGCGACGCGACTTTCTGAGCAGGCATCCAGGCTGGAAAGCGCAGCCATGGCCAAGGACCGCCCGGCCTTCTATGCCGCTGATATCGACTTTCATCGCACTGTTTGGGAACTCTCAGGCAATCTCTATGCCGCCCGGATGCTTGAGTCCATTGTGGGCGCACTGTTTGTTTCGGGCCTGCGAACTGCTGAGGGAATCGACCTGCGCATCGAGTACGGCAAGCATGAGCGTCTTCTTCGGGCGCTGGTGGAGGGTCGCCCGAGCGACGCTTCGCTCTTGCTCAGCAGCATTGCCGGGGAGTTCCGCGGCAAGGTGCGGGCAAACAACAAGGGCGATTGAGCCCATCTCACGCCTTGCTTCATGACGGGGCGGGCGCAATCTCCAGGGCGCGCACCGAACGGCGCGTTCCTGTGATGGAAAGGAAGACCGATGTCCCGAGATGCAGTACGGAATCACTGGAGGTTAGGAACACGGGGGAGCTTTATTGCAATGCTCTCGTTGCTGTTGCTGCTTGCTGGTTGCGGTGGTGAGCCTCCGGATGGGGCTACTCACAATGGTCCCGCCAAGGCTCGCATAAGCGGCGACACCATGGCCTGGCACAAGGTAACGCTTACCGTGGACGGACCCGCCGCGCATGAAACGGCGGGCGACAAAAACCCCTTCCTGGACTATCGCATGCAGGTCGAGTTTAGCCACGAGAGCGGCAGCCCACGCTACGTGGTGCCTGGCTACTTTGCCGCTGATGGCGATGCCGCCAACAGTGGTTCCAGTTCTGGCAATAAGTGGCGTGCTCATCTGTCACCTGACCTGCCGGGCAAGTGGACCTACAAAGTCTCCTTCGTGGAAGGCACCGAGGTTGCAGTAAATGCCTCCACTCCGGGAAGTCCCGTGGCCCGCGTGGATGGCAGCAGTGGCAGTTTTGACGTGCGGCCCTCCGACAAGACCGGACGAGACTTCCGTTCCCATGGTCGATTGCAGTATGTGGGCGGGCATCACCTGCAGTTTGCTGGCTCAAAGGAGTATTTCCTGAAGGTAGGCGCGGATTCCCCTGAAACTTTCCTCGGCTATGAGGATTTCGATGGAACCTACACCAATAAGGTGCCGCTCAAGCGCTATGAGCCCCACTTCGCGGACGCCAAACCGACGGACCCCACATGGTCTAACGGCCGCGGCAAGGGAATACTTGGAGCAATCAACTACCTTGCAGGAAAGGGCCTGAACGCCATCTCATTCCTTCCCTATTCTGGAGGAGGCGACGGCCAGAACGCGTGGCCCTTCGTAAAGCATGACGACCAGCGCCACTACGACGTCTCCAAGCTCGACCAGTGGGCCATCGTGTTTGAGCATGCGCAGGCCAATGGACTTTACCTGCACTTCAAGCTGCAGGAGCAGGAGAACGACGACAACCGCTTCGGCCACGACGCGGAGACTCGCGACATTCCCGCGTCACTGAATGGAGGCGCTCTGGGCACTGAGCGAAAGCTTTACCTGCGAGAACTGATCGCACGCTTCGGATACAACCTTGCGCTCAACTGGAACCTCGGCGAGGAGAACACGCAGAGTACGGAAGAGCAGATGGACATGGCCAACTATATCCGCCAGACAGACCCGTACCAGCACAACATCGTCGTCCACACCTTCCCGGACTGGCAGGAACGGGTGTATCCGCCACTGCTGGGAAAGGACTCTCCGTTTACCGGAGCCTCTCTGCAGAACGCCTTTGACCAAACCCATGAGCGCACCTGGCGCTGGATTAAGGCTTCTGCCGAGGCTGGCAAACCATGGGTTGCCGCGAACGATGAGCAGGGCACGGCCAATCTGGGTGTGCCTCCTGACCCAGGCTACAAAGGCTTCGACGGCAAAGATCCGAAGGGCGAGCAAATCCGCACGCTTCACGATATCCGCAAATACACGCTGTGGGGGAACCTGATGGCTGGCGGCGCGGGGGTGGAATACTACTTCGGTTACCAGCTTCCGGAGAACGACCTCCAGATGGAAGACTATCGAAGCCGTGACAAGTCCTGGGACTACGGCCGCTTTGCGCTTTCCCTTTTCCGCGAACAGAAACTCCCCTTCTGGGAGATGCGCAATGAAGACGAACGCGTTGGGAATCCAGCGAGGGAAAACTCAAGGTATTGCCTCGCCAAGCCAGGAGAAATCTACCTGGTGTATCTGCCCGCGGGCGGCACCACTCAACTGGATCTTGCTGGGGTGGCTGGCGACTTCGCGGTCACCTGGCTTAATCCGCGCGACGGCACAAGCGGGCATACGGGCAGCGTTGCTGAAGTCAAGGGCGGAAAGGCCGTCGCGCTCGGCAATCCCCCCTCGGACGCCACCGAGGACTGGGCTGTGCTCGTGCGCAAACGCTAATCGCTTCCACGGACACGATTCACTTCCCTAGCCTCCCCGTTCCTGCGCTACGCTGGGCGGGGAGGCTCCTCGATATGGATCTGGAACTGAACGGACAGGTGGCTGTGGTCACCGGTGGCGCCAGCGGAATCGGTTTGGCGTGCGCCCGGGCCTTTGCCCGCGAAGGTGCATTGGTGGCCATTTGGGATGTTGCTCCCAATGTTGAGGAAGTGGCCGCCTCCGTCACAAGCGAATACAGCGTGGCGGCATGCGGGCTCTCCGTGAACGTCGCTGACTTTGCCTCCGTGCAGGCTGCCCTGGCCGATACGGAATCGGTTTTGGGTCCGGTCCTCCACATGGTGCACGCCGCTGCAATTGGTTCCGGCAAGTTTGGCTTCCCATACACCAACCTTCAGCCTGCTGACTGGCCGCGCGTGCTGGAAGTGAACATCATGGGCATGACGCACGTCGCCCATGCCGTCGGTCCAGCCATGGCTGCTCGCCGGGCTGGCAGCATGGTCTTCATCGGCAGCGTGGCCGCGCAAATCGGCTCACCTACAGACCCTCCCTACAGTGCCAGCAAGGCGGCCAACATCAACTTTGCCCAATGCATGGCCAAGGATCTCGCCCCTCATAACGTGCGTGTGAATGTGGTAAACCCAGGCATGGTGCAGACACCGCTAAACCGGGGAGTGTGGAAGGCTTGGAACGATCAGCAGCCACTGGCGGAGCGCCGCTCCTACGAGGCGTGGGCTGGCGAGAAGGTGAAGAAGGTGGCGCCTCTCGCCCGCTGGCAGAAAACTGAGGATATCGCGGACATGGTGGTCTTCCTCAGCTCCGCGCGTGCGCAGCAGGTTACCGGCCAGAGCATAAACGTGGATGGCGGCCAGGTGATGCGGTACTGAAGTAAAACTGGCTCCCTCGCCTTTTGTGACTGGCGCTAGGTGCCATTTGCGCCTTGCGCGGGCGTCCCACCTTTCGAGATAGAATACGGAGCACTTCACCCGGTATCTGGACTTGCGGGGGGCTCGGTTGCATATCTCCAGGATCCTTGGACTGTTCGTCGCTGTGCTGGCGCTGGTGTTCGTCGTCCCACACTTGGTCGAGCCTCGGGCTCAAGCCGCCAGCACCGAATCCGCCGTTGAACCTCCTGATGTCATCATCATCGGTGCTGGCATTGGCGGCCTCAGCACGGCCTGGGAGGCGGGTCGCCATGGCTTGCGTGTGACGGTCATCGACATGTTCTCCGTCTTCGGTGGCCACGCGGTAATGTCAGAAGGCGGACTCGCGCTGGTTGGCACCGCATACCAGGCACAGAAAGGCGTGGAGGATTCCCCCGCGCTGGCCATCCGCGACTTCACGGAATGGGGCGAGGATGTCTCTCTGCCCTGGGTGGAGGCATTTGCGCACCACTCGCGTGAGCGCGTTTTTGATTGGCTGGTGTCACTGGGTGTGCGATTCTCCGGCCTGCGCAAGCAAGCGGGGAATCGTACTGCACGCTTCCACGAGAATGCCCAGCGAGGCCTGGGCGTGGTTTCACCCATCTATCGCGATTGCTTGCGGTATCCCAATATCCGCTTCGAGTGGAATACGCAGGCCCTGCAACTGTTGCGGGAGGGGAATCGCGTGGTGGGTGTGAAGGTGCGTCGGCTCCGCACGGGTGCCGAACTGGAACTGCGAGCCCCCGCCGTGGTTGTGGCCACCGGCGGATACCAAAGCAGCATGAAGCTCGTGCGCGAAAGCTGGCCCGCGGAATTGCCATTTCCTGAAAATCTTCTGCTGGGTGCGGGCTTGAATGCAGTGGGCAGCGGCTTGGACTTAGGTCGTGGAGTGGGTGCTGCGGTGGAGCGCATGGACCATCAATGGAACTATCCCTGGGGGATGGCTGACCCTCGGTTTCCAGGCTCCAATCGTGGACTCAATGCCCGTATCCAAAACAGCATCTGGGTGAATCCGCACGGCATGCGCTTCGTCAATGAGGTGCTGAATGCCCGCGATGCACTTGCCGCGCTCCTGCGCCAGAGTCCCAGTCGCTACTGGGCCGTATTTGATAGCCAGGGAAAGCGCACCATGAGCGTTGCCGGTACCCATTGGGCGCAGTTCGCCCGGGTGGAACAGCAATTGATCGAGAACCCGGATATCACCGCCAAGGCGGATACTCTGGAAGCGCTTGCCGCAGAGATCGGGGTACCTGTGGGTGCCTTCACTGCCACCGTTGCCAGGTACAACCAACTGGTGGATGAGGGTGACGATCTGGACTTCCATCGTTTTGGCTCGCGGATGCCCGACCCGCGCAAGATCAATGACCGCATGCAGGCTCCGCCCCGTCGCATTGAGACGCCCCCCTATTACGCCATCGCCATGGGTCCGCTTACCAGAAAGAGCATGGGAGGGCTGCGCGTTGACCTTCAATGCCGAGTGCTCACCGAAGATGGGGCCCCGGTTGAGGGACTTTACGCTGTAGGCGAGGTGACAGGGTTCGGGGGAATCAACGGTAAAGCAGGATTAGAAGGAACCTTCCTGGCCCCTGCTATGTTTCAGGGGCGCGCCGCAGGCGAGGCGATTTCCAACGGAGCCGCGCGAAAGGCCACCGCCGTGGATCCCCGGGATCTCCCGAAGCCCGCACGCGGCAGTGACGATTCACAATGCCACACGTGCCACAATCTGGAGAAACTGTTGGCTAGCCCTCGGCCAGGCTATCAGCACTTTGAACTGGTGCACGGCGTAGTCCGCGACCGAAACCTGCGCTGCATCGCCTGCCATGGCGAGCAAAGCCCGTTCCGCGCCGACGCGCACCGCATACATAGAGCGGCCCAGATGGAGAACTGCGCGTTCTGCCATCTGGGCCGCTAGCATCCGAACTCTGGGCCTAGGCTTCGTTCAGCGCCGCTACGCCCGGCAATTCAATGCCGCTGAGGTACTCAAGGGTAGCCCCGCCCCCGGTGGAGATGTGGCTGATCTTGCTGCCCAACCCGGACGTCTTAATCGCCTTCTCGGAGTCACCCCCGCCGACAATCGAAACCGCATCAGACTCCGCCACCGCGCTCGCCAGGGCCATGGTGCCCTTATCAAAGGGAGGCTTCTCGAAGACGCCCATCGGGCCATTCCAGATCACCAGCTTCGCGCCAGCAATCGCGGCACAGTAGGCCTCAACGGTCTTTGGACCAATGTCCAGCCCCATCATGCCGTCAGGGATCTGCTCAACGATTTCGAAGGGAGCGCCTTCGCGGAACTCAGCCGATACCACGTGGTCCACGGGAAGCATCAGCTTGCTGCCGAACTCTTCCATCAGGCTCTTTGCCAAGTCCACCTTGTCCTCTTCCACCAGGCTCTTGCCGGTGGGTTCGCCCTTGGCCTTTGAGAAGGTGTACGCCATCGCGCCGCCAATCATCAGGGTGTCCACAATCTTCGCGAGATTCTGGATTACCTCAATCTTGTCGGACACCTTGGCGCCGCCCAGGATTGCCACCGCCGGACGAGGCGGGGTTTTGGTGGCCATCTCCAGGTATTCAAGTTCCTTCTGCATCAACAGGCCAGATGCGCTCTTCGCTACAAACTTCGTAATGCCTTCGGTGGAGGCGTGCGCGCGGTGGGCGCTGCCGAAGGCGTCGTTCACATACACGTCGCAGAGCGCGGCCAGCTTCTTTGCGAATTCGGGGTCGTTCTTCTCTTCCTCGGCATGGAAGCGCAAGTTTTCAAGCAGCAGCACCTCGCCGGGTGCCGGCTTCATCGCCTCCACTTCCGCACCTACGCAGTCGGGGGCCATTTTCACCTCGCGCCCAATCAGCTCAGCTAAGCGAGCAGCGGCTGGCTTCAGGCTCATGGTCGGCACGGGCTTGCCCTTGGGCCGGCCCAGATGGCTCGCCAGAATCAACGCAGCACCATGCTCCAGGGCATATTCAATAGAGGGCAGGGAAGCCTTGATGCGCTTATCGGAGGTGATGGATTGGCCGTCCTCGGTGAGCGGGACGTTGAAATCCACGCGCATGAACAGCACTTTTCCAGTCAGGTCAAGATCGCGAATAGACAATTTCGGCATAACGATTCCTTAAATCAGGGTTAAACTATGATGCTATCACGCGCCCGAGGAGGTCACTTTATCCGGCTCACGCAGCGTTACATGCAGGCCACAGGCGCGGAACGCTTCCAGCAAAGCGCCCTCGGCGGGGCCGTGCATGGGAGCCGCACACTGGTTGCCTTCTTCCAGAGTCACTAGCATCTGGTAGCGTTCGCGTACAATCTCGCTTTGAAAGACCCCGCCCACATAGGAAATAACCGCAGGTTCTTCTGGAGCAAACAGGCAGCCTCGCACCACTGCGGCCATGGTGGCCAATTGCTGGGCGGCATTTCGCAAAATCTCAAGTGCCACTGTGTCGCCCTCTCGCGCGGCCTGGTCAACCAGCCGCGACAATCTCGCCACGCGGACGCGCGGATACGCATCGGTGTAGAACCAGTGCATCAAGGTGTTCGCATCTGGTGCTTGCTCCGATTCCAGCAGCAAATCGTGCAGACGTGTCGCTGGCCCCCATCCTTCTGCCTGCCGCAACGCAGCACGCAGAGCCTGCCGGGTGATGTCGAAGCCGCTGCCCTCATCGCCGTAGACATATCCCCAACCGCCTACTCGCTGGGTGCGGCCCTTGGCATTGCGGCCCAGTGCAATGGAACCAGTCCCGGAAATAGTCATTAGCCCAGGTTGGCCGCCGGTGGCGCCGGCCAGCGCAATCCATGCATCGGTAGTGAGGACGTGACGATCTGCGGTCACAGCATCGCGCAGAAATTCTTCCTTATCCTCCGCGCCCCCGCTAAAGCCCATGCAAACGGATGCGAAGCGTAGGGCCTCACGGTCCAACCCCGCAGCCGCGCAGGCTTCGCCCAGGCATTGATTCATCGCCCCTTCGAAGCGTGCCCGCCCCTCGGCCTTCCCGACGTGATTGCAGGGTCCGCCCACGCCGCGCCCCAGCACTCTGCCGTCTTCTGCGGCGATTAGCGCCGTGGTGCTCGATTGTCCGCCGTCCACTCCCAGGAAATAGGCCATTACCGATTGCTCCTATGAATTGGCTCAATTCCCCCGGTATTCGCACCCGCTGGTGCAGGTTTCCATCACCTGCACGCGGCTTAGGCTCGGCAAATCTTTCTTCAGCCGCTGCCAAACCCATCGGGCCAGATTTTCGCTGGTGGGGTTTTCCAGGCCCGCGATCTCGTTCAGATAACGGTGGTCCAGCTCTTCTTCAATCGGCTTGTAGGCTTGCTTGATGTCCGCAAAATCCATTACCCAGCCCAACCGTTCGTCGAGTGGACCTTCCACATAAATGCGGATCCGAAACGAGTGACCATGAAGCCGTCCGCACTTATGGCCCTCTGGCACATTCGGAAGTCGGTGCGCCGCTTCGATGCTGAACTCTTTGAAAATTTCCATACCCATCTTGGCCGCAAGTAAACCTTTCGTTCTATTGTTTCACTGCCAGTGCATTTGTGGGCGCACCCGTTGCATCACTGCCCTTGCACCTGGAAGCTGGTGACCCGATTTGGGGACTCCTATCCTCTCGCTAGAAGTGACAGTCGGACGCAAAACAGTACACATGGCGCGGCTGGTCGTTTATTCTTAGATAAGAAGCTCGGTCTTTGTTTTTGTTTTTGCGGAGGAACCAGTCGGATGCGGTCCACGGGTTCAGTGCGCCATAATGCACCATCGCTAGTTCCCCTAGCGATGGCCGGTCGTTCTGTTGCCTGTTGCCCGCTGTTTTTCCGTGCGCTGCTTGCGCTGTTATTAGTGCTGGCGGTGGGTGCTGCGGAGGGCGTGGAGAATCGGTTCCAGCCGCGGCCTCCTACAAAGTCCAAGCGGGGCGGCACTCAGCGCACCAGCCGCCTGATGCGCTGCGCAAGTCCTGTCGCCCACTCGGAAGTCTCGGATTGTGTCTACTCCGATCCCGGCCCTTCCACCACTGCGTCTTCGGCTTCTCCAGTCTTAGGGGCAGTCTTACCAGGCGGGGCGGATTCGCTTGCCTTGCGGCGAACATGGCTAGGGGCAGTAGCTCCTCTCGATAGATTGTTCGGCGCTGTCACTATCTCTCACGCTCCCTGTCTGCCGAAACCTCCCCCTGCGGCCGCCTGAACCTTACCCATACTTCTGCTCGCAATTTAGTGCGTGCGTCCGCGAATCCTTCTGGGGCTGCGCACTTTGTGTCTATCCAGCAAACCAGGTCTTCAGGAAAAGTCCATGCAGCAAATCTTAAAAGGTCTCAAGCAATTTCAGCGGGAAGTTTTTCCGCACCACAAGAATCTTTACGAGTCGTTGTCCACCGCGCAGGAACCCCGCGCCCTCTTGATCACCTGCGGAGATTCCAGGGTGGTGCCCACGTTATTTACCCAAACAAAACCTGGCGATCTGTTCATCTGCCGCCACGTGGGCAACATTGTGCCCCCCTATGGCGGACCCTACGGTGGTGTCTCCGCAACGGTGGAGTATGCCGTTGGCGCTTTGAAGGTGAAGCACATCATCGTGGTGGGCCACACCGATTGTGGTGCGATGTCCGCTGTGCTCCATCCGGAAAAAATGGCCAACCTGCCCAATGTGGCGGGGTGGCTAGGGTACGTGAGCGCGGCGCGCGATATCGTCGAGGCCCTCTATCCGGATGCTAGCGAGGCAGATAAACTGCACGAACTCACGGAACGCAATGTCCTGTTGCAGCTGAAGCATCTCGAAACGCATCCTCCCGTAGCGGTGGCAATGGCCCAAGGCCGGTTGTCCCTGCATGGATGGGTGTACCACATCGACACCGGTGACGTGGATTCCTACGACCCCGATGCCAAAGAGTTCGTGCGCATTACTTTTGGCGACGATACTGCTAGTGGCGAACCGATTTTTGTCGAGGTAGGCACGAATGCCTGAACCGGTAACGAAGAAAAAGCGGGTGGATGGCACACAGTTCCTCCCCAAGGAGTTTTCCTGGGGTAACGAGTTGCTCGCGTCGGTGGTTGTCTTCCTGGTGGCGCTGCCACTCTGTATGGGGATTGCGCTGGCATCCGGGGTTCCCCCGGCGCTAGGGCTCATTAGTGGCGTCGTTGGCGGGCTAGTAGTTGGGCTGATTGCCGGGTCGCCCCTCCAGGTGAGCGGGCCCGCTGCTGGCCTTGCCGTCATTGTCTGGGAGATTGTTCAGAAGCACGGCATCGAGGGGATGGCCACCGCCCTGGTGCTGGCTGGTGTGATTCAGATTGCCGCTGGAGTATTCAAGTTCGGGCAGGTCTTTCGCGCAATTACGCCGGCCGTGATTTACGGCATGCTGGCTGGTATCGGCGTTCTCATTTTTGCAAGCCAGTTCCACATGATGGTGGATGATACCCCGCGCTCCAGCGGCGTGCTGAATCTCATTTCTATTCCAGAGGCCGTCTACAAGGGATTGAGCCCGAATGTCGGTGACCGTGCCCATCACCTTGCCGCACTTATCGGAGTGCTAACCATTGGCACACTCCTGGTTTGGAAGAAGTTTCACCCAAAACGGCTGAGTCTGGTTCCTGCTCCCTTGATGGCCGTGATTGTGGGTTCCGGCGCGGCCGCTTTGTTCCAGTTGCCAGTCTTGTTTGTTGCGATTCCCGACAATATGCTGGAGACGATTCGGATCTTTCGGTTTGACGACTTACTCCGATTCAGGGACTCCACCCTGATTGTGAGCGCTGTAACCATTGCCTTTGTCGCCAGCGCCGAGACACTGCTATCGGCTGCCGCGGTGGACCAGATGCACAATGGTGTGCGCACCAATTATGACCGAGAGCTGCTGGCCCAGGGGGTTGGCAACACTTTTTGCGGCTTCCTGGGTTCGCTGCCCATGACGGGTGTGATCGTACGTAGTTCCGCAAACGTGATTGCTGGTGCAAAGACTCGCTTGTCCGCGGTGTTTCATGGCCTTTGGATTCTCATGGTGGTCCTGCTGTTTCCAGAGCTGCTGTCTGTCATTCCGCGCGCCGCCCTCGCTGCCATCCTCGTTTATACCGGGTTTAAGCTTGTTGACTTGAAGCAGGTGCGAATCCTGCAGCACTATGGCAGGTTCCCGCTCATCATCTACTTCGTAACGCTGATCGGCATCGTTGTTACTGACCTTTTGACGGGCGTCATTATCGGTGTGGTGCTTTCCCTGATCAAAGTGTTGTGGGCCGCCAGCCACCTGGAAATTGAGATCAAGCATGACCTTGAGGCGAAACGCGTGGAACTCACGCTTCTGGGCTCGGCTACCTTCCTTCGCCTACCGCAACTGGCTGAGGCCTTGGACGATGTGCCCCAAGGTGCGGAACTCCATGTGCATTTGCACAAGTTGCGATACATTGACCACGCTTGCATCGAACTGCTGGCGAACTGGGAAAACCAGCGCAAAGCGCAAGGTGGAAAATTGGTGATGGAGCGGGACGACTTGCTGGATCGCTGTCTGGATTCCAGCGTGGGACGCCAGTACGTTCCCTAAGTTCCTACCCACGGGAACAACCGCGTAGCCGCGCTACGGCGAAGGTTGCGGGTCACCGAACTGATAGTTGCGGAAGTTTACGGTGATTTTGGCGGGCCCCACCAGGCGAGTATCCATCTCGCTGATGAACCTGGCGGGCAGGGTGCGTCCCTCCACCATGTGGTAGTCCCGCACGAAGTCCACGTCCTTCAGAAACACAGAGGGATTGCGCACCAGCCGGCCAAACTCGCGCAAAGGCTGCGCGGTCTCCATATCCACCCACAACTCACCGCGGTACAGTCCCACGCGGCGCTCACGAGGGATTACTTCAAACACATGTGCCCGGCGGTCTAAGTACATGGCCACACCCCGGTAGGCAAATTCGTAATTCTCGGGCAGCAGAGCGATGTTGGGCGGGTTGCGAAGCGCTTCCTTTTCGCCGTTCAAGAAACGGGTAATCACATCTCGCTTTATCATGTCGTCGCCACTGAATTGAGCTCCGGCGTAGGAAAGCGTATCTACACCGCGTTGTACCCGCGTACCGGTCATGCCCCCCTGCTTGTTCATGGTCGGCAGGGATGCCTCAATCTGTACGTCCACACGGTAGTCCTGAAGACGCTGCGACTTCCGCTGCTGCTCGTGATAGCGGGCAAGGGTATCTTCCGGGGCGGGGTCAGTTGGCGCGGGAGGGGAGATTGCTGTGGGTATGAAGTCCTTGCCCGCTCCACCCTGCCGGGAACATCCAAACGATGCCAGCAGGCAAAGCAGCAAAAAGATCAGAAGAGGCGCGTAGCGGCGCTGCAGGATGTTCACAGCAGTCTCTTTTCCTGAGTATAACGAGCAGGATCTTCCACGTCACACGATCTGCGGAAGCTTCAGAATTCGTCGGAACCGACGGATTTCCTGGACGTTCAACAGGCGGTACTCGCCGGGCTTGATGCCCCTGATCTCGACGGGTCCAATCCGGACGCGGCGTAGCTTTTCCACCAGCTTCCCGAAGAAACGGAACATGTTGCGAATTTGGTGAGTGCGGCCCTCGATGATGGTAACTTCGTACCAGGGATTCTGCGCTTTTTTTACCAGCCGCAACTCCGCCGGAGCCGTGCGCTTGCCTTCCAGCATGATTCCTTCGCGAAACTGCTCTTCCTGTTCCTCGGTCAGCAGCCCTGTGGCCTTCACCAGGTAGGTCTTCGGCACATGATAGCGGGGAGAAATCACCCGGTTGGCAAACTCGCCATCGTTGGTCAGCAGCAGCAATCCCTCGCTCTGGTAATCGAGGCGTCCCACCGGGTAGACACGTTGCTTCACCTTGGGCAGGAACTGCATCACGGTCTCGCGTCCCTCCGGGTCACTCACTGTGGTTACCACTGACTTCGGCTTGTGCAGCGCAATGTAGATGAGCGTTTCGCGACGCTGCTGTAGCAGCCGCCCATCCACCTTAATGTGGTCCACCGCGGGGTTTGCCTTGGCCCCGAGTGTGTTCACCACTTTCCCGTTTACCTTCACTCGCCCCGCGAGAATGTACTCCTCCGCATGGCGGCGGCTGGCGATGCCGGCATGGGCCAGAATTTTCTGCAGGCGTTCTTCAGCCACGGTCATCATCTCCTGGTTTCCCATCCGCGGGCATATCGCTTTCTGCTTTGCCTGCACTTGCTTCGTCATCGCCTGCTTCGCCGCTATCCTCGGGAACAGTCGTCTGCTCTGCGTAGGCGTCCACCCCAGCGGCAACCTCTGCATACTTCTGATAGCGTGCGATGCCAGCCTCGGCCTTGTCGATCTCTTCTGCTTCGCTCAAGGCAAGGTTCTTCAATTCTTCAAACTCTTTGAGCGTGGGCAGCTCCGCCGTGCTATTCAGGCCGAACTGCACCAAAAATTCGCGGGTGGTCTTGTACATCATGGGCCGGCCTACTACGTTCTTACGCCCAGCCGTAGTAATCAGCTTCTTGTCCAGCAGCGTCTTCAGCACTCCGGCGCCCTGCACTCCTCGAATCTCCAGAATTTCAGGAGCGGTGATGGGCTGCTTGTAGGAAATCACGGCCAAGGTCTCCAACGCCGCCATGCTGAGTTTCAAGGGCGGCTTCAAGCTGCGCACAAACCGCCGAACCCCTTCGTGGAACTCCGGTTTGGTGCTCATTTTGTAGCCGCCAGCAAGGCTGCGGATGGAAACCCCTCTGTTGGGCTGCGCATACTCGGCCGCGAGATCTTCCAGCAATCCAGCAACTTTGGCTACCGGCAGTTCCAGTGCGGCGGCAATCTGCTGGGCCGTCACCGGTTCCTCGGTGACGTAGACAATCGCCTCCAGAGTTGCCCTCAACTCTGCATCGCCAGTCATTGCAGGAGGACCGTCCGGCTGAAGGGCGAACGCGTCAATGGAAATCTCAGGGGCGGCAACCTCCGTGGGGCATGCCGAAGCCTTCGCGAAAATCTCCACACCTGTCAGCCGAGCGCCCTTGAAGAAATGCGGTCGGCTATGAGGCAGATGGACTTTGCGTGTGCGCCGGCGGAGAGCGCGTTTGCGCAGCCTGGGAGGCAGCACAAGCGTAAGTTCGCCCAGCCTCCGAGGGTTGCGAACGCGCACAGGTTTCCGGGCGCGACGGCGCGCCGACACCACATTCACCATTATTCCGTTCATCATCGCGGCTTAATTGTAGTCGCCATCCAGGGTTCCCAATTCTTTCTGGGAAGCCATAAACATCTCAAATCCGTGGTTGCGGCGGACTCCCACCTTGGCTGGATCTTCGTCATGCACAATTTCCAGCGCCTGCGCCTTAGCCATTTCCAGCATGGCCAGCAACAGGCAGATCATGGCACGCTTGGAGGTCTGTACCTCAAACAAATCCACCACCATCAGCGGCTTATCGTGCTTGGCGCGCACGAACAGGCCGCATACGTAGCGGATCATTTCTCCCACCGTCACCTGTTCGGTGGCGATTTCATAGACTGGGCGGGTCTTCGCCCGCTCTACCACCGCCTGCAGCGCCTTCACCAGGTCCAGCAGTTCCACCTGTACGCCGGGGTCCTCTTCCTCGGCCAGGAACTGCTTCATCTGGGGGTTGCTCCAGACGTTCTCCTCAATCATCCGCTTCTGCTTCAGCATTTCCGCGGCGTTCTTGTACCGCTCATGCTCCAGCAATTTGTGAACGAGTTCCTCACGCGGGTCGTCGGCCTCATCCTCTGTCTTCAATTCCGGGTCGCGAGGCAGCAGCGTACGGCTCTTGATGTGAATCAAGGTTGCCGCCATGTATACAAATTCAGCGCTCAGCTCGATATCCAGCGAGGCCGCCTCTTCCATGTAGTGGAAATACTGCTGCGTTATCTGCGCGATGGGGATATCGTGGATGTCGATTTGCTGGCGACGGATCAGGTCCAGCAGCAAGTCGAGCGGGCCTTCATAGCGCTCTAACTGGACGCTCCACGGAAAGGACACGACTTCCACGATAGCACGTGCCGCGTAGGCGACGGACGGGCCGGAGTCTTCCGCCGGTTGGGGCTGTCGTTAGCACGGATGCTACAATGAAGCCTGCATGAAAATCGCAATTGGGGCCGATCACGCCGGGTTTGTGATGAAGAATCAGGTGGTTACGCACCTTCGTGCGCTCGGCCACGAGGTGGAAGATCTAGGTACGAACTCCGTTGACTCCACTGATTATCCTGACTATGCGGAAGCCGTCGCTGGTCGGGTAAGCTCCGGTGCAGCCGAGCGGGGCATTCTGGTGTGTTCCACTGGTATCGGCATGAGCATTGCAGCCAACAAAGTGGATGGCGTCCGCGCCGCGGTGGCGATGTCCGACGACGAAGTGATTCTCAGCCGGACCCACAACAACGTGAATGTCCTCACCCTTGGCGCCAACTTTACCGACCAGGAAAGTGCCAACCGCTGGGTGGACATTTTTCTACGCGAAGGTTTCGACGGAGGACGCCACGAGCGTCGCGTCCGCAAAATTGCGGATCTGGAAGCGAAACACAAGGCAGCGCGCGCCTGACTTCAGGCAGCGATGCGCCCCTGTGCGGAATCCAGATACATAGACAATATCGCTGCCTGTGATCTACCAATCCGCAGGCGGCAAACATACTTGAATTCTTACGACGAGGCAGCCATCCGCATGAACGAACAGCAACGACTCGCACGCCCTCTCTCCGAAGTTGATCCAGAAATTCTGGACGCGATCAGTCGCGAGACGGAACGCCAGCATAGCCACATCGAACTGATTGCCAGCGAGAACTTCACCTCTGAAGCCATTCTCGAAACCGTCGGTAGCATCTTCACCAACAAGTACGCCGAGGGCTATCCCGGGCGTCGCTACTACGGCGGATGCGAACATGCCGATGTGGTGGAAACCCTCGCCATCGACCGCGCCAAGCAGTTGTTTGAAGCCGAATACGCCAACGTGCAGCCCCACTCCGGCTCGCAGGCCAACGAAGCCGCCTTTGCCGCCGTGCTTAACCCGGGCGATACCATTCTGGGCATGCGCCTCGACCACGGCGGACACCTCACCCACGGGCATCCCCTCAACTTCTCTGGAAAGCTCTACCACGTGGTTGGGTATGGCGTGGACAAGGAAACCGAGCTGATTGACTACGCCGAGGTGGCGCGTCAAGCAGAGGAACACAAGCCCAAGCTCATTATCGCCGGGGCCAGCGCCTACTCCCGCGTGATCGATTTTGCGAAGTTCCGCGAAATCGCTGATGCCGTGGGCGCCGTGCTTCTGGTTGACATGGCTCATTTTTCCGGCTTGGTGGCCGCGGGGATTTACCCGAACCCCTGCCGCTACGCGGACATTGTGACATCCACCACCCACAAGACATTGCGTGGCCCGCGCTCTGGAGTAATTCTGGCCCGCGAAAAGTATGCCAAAGACATCAACCGGTGCGTTTTCCCCGGCGCACAGGGCGGGCCTCTGGTGCATGTGATCGCCGCCAAGGCGGTGTGCTTTAAGGAAGCCATGACGCCGGAGTTTGTGGCCTATCAAACCCAGGTGATTGCCAATGCCCGTGCCCTGGCCCACAGCCTGGATGGCGAAGGCTTTCGGATTGTCTCCGGTGGTACCGACACCCACGTGATGCTTGTGGATGTCTTCAGCCAGGGCATTCGCGGCAAAGAAGCGGAGCAGGTTCTGGACGCGGCGCACATCACGGCAAACAAGAATGCCATTCCGTTCGACGCCAACCCACCCATGAACCCCAGCGGTATTCGTCTGGGATCCCCGGCTGTTACCACTCGTGGATTTGGGGAAGCCGAGATGCGCGAGGTAGGCTCCTGTATTGCCGAGGCACTGCGAGGCAAGGATGACCCCTCCACCGTGGAAGCTGTGCGCCGCCGCGTGGCTACCCTTACAGAAAAATACCCTTTGTACGCTTGGCGCATGGCCCACGCATGAGCCTGGCCTCTGACTGCCGGTATTCGGGAGGATCCGGTGCGTATCGTCTTTGACGCTCGACACATCCGCGATTTTGGCATTGGCACCTACATCCGCAACCTGCTGCGCGCGTTGCTGGAGGTGGATGCGAAGAACGAGTATGTGCTGATCGGCAAGCGGGAATCGCGCCGGGACCTCCGCGCCATTGACCGCGAATCCAAGCGCTTCACCACCGTTTTCTATGAGGGTATCGATGACGACTGGCGAGACCAGATCGCCTTCCCTTGGTTTCTCCGCAACCATCCCGCGGACGTCTACCACATCCCTCTTGCCCGCGTGCCTCTATTCATGCCCCAGCCTTATGTGGTGACAGTGCATGACCTAGGTTTCCTGCTGTTTAACCAGAACAAAGATTGGCGTATGGAATGGAGAGAACGAGTCATCGGCAGGGGACTCCAGCGCGCCCACACGGTGATTGCCGTATCTGGCGCTACCCAGCGAGACGTGGAGCAACTCTTTAATATTCCCAGCAGCAAGATCCGCAGGATCTATGACGCCCCTGATCCCAGACTCTTCGCCGAGACGCCCAACCGGACACCAGAGCAACTGGAGCAGGAACGCGCTGAACGCCGCCGGCAATTTCTGGGCCGCTACCAGATCGACTACCCCTTCCTGCTCTACGCAGGCACCGTGCGCCCGCAAAAAAACGTACCCCGGCTGGTAGAAGCATTCTCCGTGTTGCGCAGTGAACTGCAGCAGCATCCCCACTTCCGCCGGCTGAAGCTCATCATTATCGGAGACGATATCTCTAAGAACCCCTCTGTTCGCCTTGCTGTGCTGCACAGCCGGCTGGAGGACTCCGTGCGGTTCCTCGGATTTGTGCCGGACGAGACCTTGCGGGCGTTCTTTGAAGCTGCCGAGGCCTTTGTGTTTCCTTCCCTGCACGAGGGGTTCGGTTTGGCGCCACTGGAGGCCATGGTGGCGGGAACACCAGTCATTGCCTCCAATGTCAGCGCCCTGCCTGAGGTGCTGGGCGATGCTGCCATGCTGGTGAATCC
>CAZUAX010000010.1:0-5058 GCA_964618435.1 uncultured Solibacteraceae bacterium | reverse complement strand
TGGTCGTGCTTTATCCCAAAGCAGTGCATGAGCGTCGCCTGGAAGTCCCGCACGTGTACCGGGTCCTTCACAATGTTGTAGCTGAACTCGTCGGTCTCTCCGTGGACGATGCCCCCCTTGATGCCGCCGCCTGCCATCCATAGGCTGAAGCAGCGCGGGTGATGGTCGCGGCCATAGTCCGTGCGCGTGAGACGTCCCTGGCAGTAAACGGTGCGCCCGAATTCCCCAGCGAGTATCACCAGCGTGTCGTCCAACATGCCTCGTTGCTTCAGGTCCTGAACCAGCGCCCAGCAAGGCTGGTCGATCTCCTTGCATTGGCTGGGCAGCACTTCGGGCAGATTGCCATGGACATCCCAGCCACGGTGATAAACCTGGATGAAGCGTACGCCGCGTTCTGCCAGCCGTCGGGCCATCAGTGCGCTGTTTGCGAAACTGCCGGGCTCTTTGGCGTCCGGGCCGTACATCTCCCAGATGTTGTCGGGTTCCTGGCTGAGGTCAGTGAGTTCCGGCACCGAACTTTGCATACGGAAGGCCATTTCGTACTGAGCGATGCGGGTTTTGGTTTCCGGGTCGCCCAGCTTCTGATAGTTCAACTCGTTCATCTGCCCCAGGGCGTCCAGCATGCGGCGACGCATCTGCGCCGGGACGCCTTCCGGGTTGTTGATGAACAAGACGGGGTCTCCTGCGCTGCGCAGTCCCACGCCTGAATACTCGCCAGAGAGAAATCCGGCGCTCCAAAGCCGGGAGGAGATGGCCTGCACGTTTGCCTTGGGATGTTTGTGCTTGGCTTGCAGCACAACAAACGCAGGCAGGTTTTCGTTCATGGTGCCCAGGCCATAGCTCATCCAACTGCCAATGCAGGGGCGTCCCGCAATCATGAATCCGGTCTGAAAGAAGGTGATGGCTGGCTCGTGGTTGATGGCCTCTGTGTTCATGCTGCGAATGATGGCGATATCGTCCACCATTCTTGACGTATAGGGCAGCAACTCCGACATCCACGCGCCGCTCTTGCCATGCTGGGCGAACTTGAACATCGATGGAGCAATGGGGAAGCGTGTCTGGCCGCTGGTCATGGTCGTGAGCCGCTGGCCTTTGCGGATGCTCTCCGGCAAGTCCGTGTCGAAGAGTTCTTCCATCTTGGGCTTATAGTCGTAAAGGTCCTGCTGCGGCGGAGCCCCTACCAGGTGCAGATAAATGCAGCGCTTGGCCTTGGGAGCGAAGTGGGGCAGGGCATCCATGCCGCCTACCCGGTTCGCCTCGGCAAAGGCGGATTTTGCATCGGCCCCCTGCAAGTGCGGTAGCCCCATCAAGTGCGCCAGTGCAAGCGCGCCTATGCCTTGCACCCCGCGCCCAAAGAAACGTCGCCGGCTTTCCTCCACCGCCATTTGGCGGGCGATGGCATCCGCGGGATGCGCCCCAGCCTGGAAATGCCGATGGCTCTCGCGGTCGAGCAGCCGCGCTTCCGGGGAGTAGTGCCCCTCGTCGTCAGGAAGCAAAGGATTACGGCGGCTCATTTGTTCAGCACCTCATCGAGATTCATCAGTTGGTTGGTGAGCATCGTATAGGCGGCGAATTCGCCCACCGGCAGAGAGGGGTCAGGCGACGAATTGCCTTGGGCCAGCATTTTCTCCGCATCCTCCGGGTGAGCGCTGTAGTAGCTTCGATAGTCACTGAAGGCGCCTTCCGCGATGGCCTGTTCCGCACTCGTCAATGGACGCGCCAGCAGCCGCTGTGCAATGTAGCTGAGCCTTCCATCGAAGTGTGCCTCAGCGTTCATGGCCCTGCCTGCCAGCATGCGTGAGGCTTCGAAGAACTGTGGATCGTTCATCGTCACCAGCGCCTGCAGTGGCGTGTTTGTCCGCTCACGCAGCACGGTGCAGTTTTCGCGCGAAGGCGCGTTGAAGATATCCATCGACGCCGGTGGAGCGCTGCGTTTCCAGAACGTGTACATCGACCTTCGGTAGAGTCCGGTGCCTTCGTCCTGCTGGTAGAAGCGCGTGTTGGATCCAAACATCGCAACGGCTTCCCAGATGCCTTCCGGTTGGTAAGGTTTCACGCTGGGGCCGCCGATTCGCGGGGCCAGCAGCCCGCTGGAGGCAAGCGCCGCGTCGCGCACCATTTCGCCATCCATACGGAAGCGTGGTCCGCGGGTCAGCAACCGGTTCTGCGGATCCTTTTCGATCTTCACCGGAGTGGCGGCGGCTTCCTGACGGTAGGTGGCCGATAGCAGCAGTTGTCGGTAGAAGCGCTTCACATCCCACTTGCTTTCGCGGAAGTCGATTGCCAGCCAGTCCAGCAACGGCAGGTTTACTGGCTGCTCGCCCTGGCTCCCGAAGTCGTCGGCTGTGCGCACGATACCCGTCCCAAACACCTCTTGCCACATGCGGTTCACGGTAACGCGCGCGGTCATGGGGTTGGATTCCAGGAACAGCCACTGCGCCAGGCCCAGTCGGTTGCGCGGAAGGCTTTCCGGCATCGGCGGCAGAATGGAGGGCGTGTTTGCTTCCACCCGTTCGCGCCGCTGGTCGTAAGCGCCGCGGTGCAAGACATGGGCAAAGGGTGTTTGGTCAGTCCGTTCGTGCATCACATGGGTGATCGCGCCACGGTCTGCAATCTCGCGTGCTTCTTCGTGCAATGCCGTCTGTTCGGCTGCGAGCGACTGAAAGCCCTTGTGTTGCTCGTGCAGATACAAAAGCAGTAAGGCATTGCGGTCCTCCGTGCTGCGCTCTGCGGGCGGCTTGGCGAGCGCTGCTCCCACCGCGGTCCACTCCGCCAGCAGCCTCGCTTCGCTCTCCGTCACTACCCGGCGAACGATGCGGAACTCGCTGATCGCACCGCCAGCAAGGCCCCCGCCCAGCAGAATCGGTTCGGTTACGTCAATCTCACCGCGAAGCTTCTGCGGCTGTATCTGGCGGCCCAGCAGGGGCATCCACTGGCCATTGAGGTAAAGCTGCAAGCCCTGCTGACGGCGAGATCCATCGTAGGTTACCGTGATGTGGTTCCATACGCCGTTCTTCATCGGCAGTTGGCGGTCTGTTCGAAACTCGATGGAATCGGACGCACCACCGGTTAGGTTAAAGGTGAGTACGCGGTCTGCCACAGCCAGCGACCATCCGCGATTGTTCGCCTCCCTCTGCCTCCGCTGCACCAGCGTGTACGTGGCGTCGCGGCGTTCCGGTGTCAGGAACTCGATGCTCAAAGAGAATGGTTCGTCAGCGTCCTGTTTCTCTACGTTCTGAATTTGCAGGCCCTGGTTCACGGTAGCTGGGAACATCACCGCCTCAGAACCCGCATGTTTGCCCGTGCCCAGGCTTACACCCGCCTGCCCCACCAGCAGGCGAAAGGGCTCCGCGGCAAACACCTCATCCTCCGGTGCTAGGGGCTGTTTCGTCTCGTCGCTCGTGGCGCTGCCAGCCCATGCTGCGAAGCCTTCCGGCTCGGAGGTCTTCAGCTTCGCCATCTCATCGCGAATACCCTTCAGCCGGTCCTGCACCGTCAGCCAGCGGGTTCGGTCCTTCGCCGCTGGCACCACAAGGATGGGTGGCGTGTCGTACACATTCTCGTCATAAACCCGCTGCGTGGTATTGCGGAAGAATGCGCCCAGTGCGTAGAAGTCTGCTGCCTTGATGGGGTCGAACTTATGGTCGTGGCAGGTCGCGCAACCCACGGTCATTCCCAGCCAAACCGCGCCCACGGTGTCCGCGCGATCCTTTGCGTAGATCTCTTCGTACTCGTCCTCAATGATGCCCGCTTCGTTGGTGGTGACATTACACCGCTGAAACCCGGTGGCAATCCGCTGGTCGAGCGTCGGGTTTGGGAGCATATCCCCCGCCAATTGCTCAATCGTGAATTGGTCAAAGGGCTGGTTGCGATTGAAGGCCTGAATCACCCAGTCTCGGTACGGCCACATCTCCCTGTAGTTATCGATGTGGATTCCGTGCGTATCCGCATAGCGCGCCGCATCCAGCCAGTAGCGCGCGCGGTGCTCCCCATAGTGCGGCGAGGCCAAATAGCGCTCCACCATCTTTTCGTAAGCATCCGGAGACTTGTCTTCCAGGAATTGCGTTACCTCCGCGGGCTTCGGAGGCAAGCCGGTTAAGTCAAATGCCACCCTCCGGATCAGCGTCTGCTTGTCCGCCTCTGCCGCGGGGCTTAGCCCTTCCGCTTCCAGTCGCGCCAGGACGAAACGGTCGATCTCGTTCTTCACCCACTTTGCATTCTGGACAGGGGGCGTCGCGGGCTTGCGCGGAGCCTTCCAGGCCCAATGCTCCTCCCACTTGGCGCCCTCATCAATCCACCGCTTGAACAGTGCCACTTGTTCCGGCTTCAATTCCTTGTGCGCATACGGGGGAGGCATCCGCTTCGCTGCCACAGGTTCCACCATGCGCTTGTAAAGCAGGCTTTCCTCCGCCTTGCCGGGAATCAGGGGGGTGCCATTTTTCCTTGGCTTCAGCGCTTCCTCGTGGATATCCAGACGCAACCCCACCATCCGTGTGCTGTGGTCTGGCCCGTGGCAGTGGAAGCAGTTGTCCGACAGCAAGGGCCGGATTTCACTCTGGAAATCCACCGGTTTGGTGTCACCCGCCGGCGCGGTCCGGGCAAGCGGCAACAGTCCATGGCCAATGAGGACAGAGACACCCATCACGATCAGCAATCGAAGGATTATGCGCATAGGCGGTAAGGACCAGTTCCCCAAGGTGGACACCCAAGTAGAGCAACGTGGGCTTGCCCCAGTTGAGCAATGTGGATTTGTAGATATTCTATTGCGTTCAACGTGGAGGGGCAATCACCGCAGGTGGCATAACGATGGGTGGCGAAAGAGCGTGTCAGACTGGACCCGCGATGGTTGCGCGGCTTGGTAGGAATGCAGTCCGGCTTTTCCGCAGCCAACTCCCAGTTGGGCCGGACGCCAGCGGGGTGTTGGATTTCGAGCAATTTTTGTCCTCCCCCATACCACCGCCCGCTCAATGAATGCACTTGTCCGCAGGGCGGTAGGCAATGCCTCAGTTGCCTCGTCCGTTAGAGTGGCCACTGTCGTCCAACCCGGCCCCCTGGGCC
>CAZUAX010000009.1:40276-58897 GCA_964618435.1 uncultured Solibacteraceae bacterium | reverse complement strand
TGGGCCAAGTGGTGTGGCAGTTGGTGTGGCACTGTTGAGGCGATAGTACCGTTGTAGCTTTCGCTGCATGGCTGTGGCGTAGCGATCCACGTTGGTAATAGAATCGAGCCTGACTGCTCGCCTCCCGGCGACCATGGGTGAATGCAACTTGGAGGTTGTATGCGACTCCGTTCCTCTTTCTGCTGGAAAATCCTTCCCGGTACCGCGTTTCTGCTCGTAGTGGGCGCGTTCCTTGCGGCTGTACCCAGTGCCCAAGCGCAGCTAGGCACCTTTGACAAAGAGAAGCGCATAGCGATTACCCACAAATGGAATGGCGCGCGCGCGGAAGATGGACGTCCACTGGTACCGGATGAAGTGCTCCGCCGCCTGAAGACGGCCAGCGCCGAAGAAGCCTGGGGTGTGCTGCGCGGTGAGGGGTATCACTACCAGTTTGAGGGGAACTGGCAGGTGGTGAACCCCGGGAAAGACCGTATGGTGGGACGTGTGGTAACGGCACAGTTCATGCCGGTAAGGCCGGACATGAACGAGATGATCAACCGCGTGGGCGCGGAAGAGGGCCGAGTAAGTCGCGGCCAGAATTCCTGGGTAATCGATACGCTGCAGCCTGGAGACATCCTGGTGGTGGATATGTTCGGCAAGATCAAGGACGGCACCTTTGCGGGTGACAATCTGGCGACGTCGATATTCACCAAATCAGGGAATGGCCTTGTGGTGAATGGCAGCATTCGCGATGTCACCGGCATTCAGGAGATTGATGGCTTCCGTGCCTTTGTGAGGGGGGTGGACCCCTCCGCGATCAAAGACGTAATGATGGTGGGCATCAACGTTCCAATTCGGATTGGCGAAACCACAATCCTGCCGGGCGATGTGATGGTGAGTGACCCTGAGGGGCTCACGTTTATTCCTCCGCACCTGGCGGAAAAGGTTGCGGATTCCAGCGAGCGCATTCAACTCCGCGACAAGTGGGGACACCAGATGTTGCGCGAGGGCAAATATACGCCAGGCCAGATTGACACAAAGTGGAGCCCGGAAATGAACCAGGAATTCGAGGCGTGGGCGGCAAAAGAGCGGGAGCGCCGCCGCCAGTAACAACAAGCAACCCTTAGACGAAATGAGGACACCACGATGAAGCAGGCGGTAAAGAATCTCATAGGGCGGCGCGATTTTTTTCGGGCGGGCGTTGGCGCTTCCACAGCAACTCTGTTCGCCCACCAGGACCTTGAGGCTTATCCCCAAAACACACAAAGAAACTCCAAGCCATCTGAGCTGAAGATTACGGACATGCGCATTGCGTGGATCCACGAGGCGCCGATGCGGGTGCCACTGATTCGCATCGACACCAACCAGGGCATTAGCGGCTACGGAGAAGTGCGCGACGGTGGCGACAAGCGATACGCCTTGATGCTGAAGCCCCGCATCCTGGGGGAGAACCCCTGCAACGTGGACAAGATCTTCCGCAAGATCAAGCAGTTTGGCGGGCATGCACGGCAGGCTGGTGGGGTGTGTGGCGTGGAAATGGCGCTATGGGACCTTGCCGGGAAAGCGTTTGGAGTGCCGGTGTACCAGATGCTGGGAGGCAAGTTCCGCGACACTATCAGGCTCTACGCGGACACCCCACAAACCTCTGATCCGCAGGTGTTCGGCGAACGCCTGAAGCGGCGCACCGAGCAGGGCTACACCTTCCTGAAGATGGACGTGGGCATTGGACTTGTGGAGAAGATCCCTGGCACAATCAGCCGTCCGCTGGGAACCAGCAGCCGTGACTTTGGCAGAACACAGCACATGTTTACAGGCATGGAACTCACGGACAAGGGCGTGGAACTGATGGCCGAATACGTGGCCAAGGTCCGCGACGTGGTGGGCATTGAGGTTCCGCTGGCCGCCGACCACTTTGGCCACATTGGTGTGAACTCCTGTATCCGTTTGGGAAGGGCGCTCCAGAAATACAACATTGCATGGCTGGAAGATATGATTCCGTGGGAGCATACGGAACTTTGGAAACAAATCACGGATGCGGTGGACATTCCCACCCTTACCGGCGAGGATATCTTCCTAAAGGAACCGTTCAAGGCACTGTGCGAGAAGCATGCGGTGGATATGATTCACCCGGACCTGGCGAGTTCCGGCGGCATTCTGGAAACGAAGAAGATTGGCGATATGGCCCAGGAGTATGGCGTGCCCATGGCGATGCACTTTGCTGGCTCGCCCATCAGTTTCATGGCCAACATCCACTGCGCGGCAGCCACTGAGAACTTCGTTGCACTGGAGCACCACTCGGTGGATGTGCCCTGGTGGGAAGACATGGTAACGGGCCCGCCAAAACCTTTGGTGAAGAATGGCTTCGCGGCAGTGCCAAACCTTCCTGGACTGGGCGTAGAGATTGTGGAGGAAGTGGTGAAGCAGCACCTGCTTGAACCTGGCTACTTCGAGCCTACTCCCGAATGGAACGAAGCAAAATCGAACGACCGGCTGTGGAGCTAGCACGTCGATTGCAGTGGAGAGGTAAGGGTCGTCTCCATGCGGCCCATCTCCCATGGGGAATTGAGATTCGGCATGAATAATCTTCGACGTGCCGCCGGCATCGGCGCGACAGTGTTTGGGACAATGGGCCTGTTTCTGTGGAACACACAGTCGCCCATGGCGTCCGGCCCGTATGTGATTACCGCGCTGGCGCTAGCTGCGATTTGGATCAATCTTGGCAGGGAGATCCGCAGTTACGCCTTCTCGCTCTGGGTGTTTTCCGCCGTAGCCACATCGATGTTTTACCCTGTGGCCTTTGACACCTGGTACGGATTCAAGTTGACGCGGCTGATTTCTCCGCTCATTCAGATCATCATGTTTGGCGTTGGCACTCAGTTGAGCGTCGCGGATTTCACGCGCGCCTTCAAGATGCCCAAGGCCGTAATCGTGGGTGTGGTGGCGCAGTTTTTGATAATGCCCCTGCTTGGTTTCAGCATCGCCAAGTTGCTGGGCTTTGAGGGTGAGGTGGCCGCGGGCATCGTACTGATTGGCTCTTGCTCGGCGGGAGTGGCGTCGAACGTAATGGCCTACATCGCGGGTGCAAATGTAGCGCTATCCGTGACGGTAACTTCATTCACCACACTGCTGGCGCCCATCATGACTCCGCTGGCGATGAAGGTGCTGGCCAAGCAGTACGTCACCATCGAGTTCAGCGCGATGATGATCGACATCCTGTGGATGATCATCACACCGGTGGCGGCTGGCCTGCTGGTGAATAAGTTGGCACATGGCAGGGCGCAGTGGTTTGACAAGGCACTGCCAGTAATCAGCATGGTGTCGATTGTGTTTATCATCGCCATCATCACGGCGAGTTCCCGCGACAAACTGCTGGACGTAGGCGCGCTATTGATTGTGGCAGCGATGATCCATAACGGCTGCGGCTATTTGTTTGGATACTGGGGTGCTCGCTTCCTGGGACTGGCGGAGGCAGATTGCCGGGTAGTGGCCTTTGAGGTGGGAATGCAGAATGGGGGCATGGGATCTGCCCTGGCCATCAATGTACTGAAGAGCAGTGATGCAGCTTTGGCTCCGGCGATTTTTGGGCCGTGGATGAACATTTCGGGCTCCATCCTGGCTTCCTACTGGCGTAAGCGCCTACCCCCAGGCGCCACCGGCCAGCCGGCGGAAAGCCATCGCGGACACTAAAGCGAGGTGGGGTGGACGCGTGCCGAAGGACAGTAGCGTCGCTGGCTTAGGTCCATGGCCGGCATGAAGGAAGAGTGCAGCGCATTCTGTATAATTACAGGCACTTGTCTCGCTCTGGCTCCTAACGCACTAGTTTTCTCCTGGAGGTCTCTTGACTGGGTACCGCCATTTGGGATGGACCATACCGATCCGATGGGCCTTGTTTTTGGCGACCGCTACGCTGGTGGCAGTGGGCATCCCGACATTGCTGGTCGCGGAGGAAACCAACAGCGCGGATGCTGCCAACAAAGCATTCGAAACACAAGTGACGCCCTTCCTAAAAAGGAACTGTGTGCTGTGCCACCAGCAGAAGAATGCGACAGCTGGGCTGGATCTGTCGCAATACGAGTCCGCGGATGCCGCCTGGAAGCACCCCGAAGTGTGGGAGAAAGTGTCAGCACGGCTGATGGATGGCACCATGCCGCCCAAGGGTCTGCCCCGCCCCCCGATGCAACAGCGCGACGCCGTGCTTACATGGATTCGCGATGGGCTGCAAGATTTGGCCCGCAGTGCCAAGCCGGACCCAGGCCGGGTAACGGCAAGGCGGCTGAACCGCGCGGAGTACAACAACACAATCCGCGACTTGCTGGGTGTGGATTTTCAGCCTGCTTCGAGTTTCCCGGCAGATGACGCGGGATACGGCTTTGACAACATTGGCGACGTCCTGACGGTGTCACCAGTGCTGATGGAAAAGTACGTGGATGCCGCTTGGGAAATCGCGCAGCGCGCGATCGTCTCGCCCCTGGATCGCATGGAACCGACCTACGCGCGACTCAGCGGCGACGAACTGCGTAAACTTGGGCCGTCAGCTTCCACGGCAGCAGGCGCTTTGGCCTTCCCCCACACCCAAGAGGCAACCTACGATTTTCCGGCCGATGCCGAGTACGAAATCACGCTGCGCGTTGCTGACCGCCGTCGGAAACGGGAGACTCCAGGCCTTATGGCGCTCGCTGTAGTGGGCCATGCGGCACCCCGGGTCTTTGAAACGCAACTGCCAAGTGGAGGCGAAGACTCGCCCAACGAGTTCAGCATCCGTGCGCGGATTCCTGCAGGAAAGCACATTCTTCGCGCGGCGACTGTGGATAGCGAGATACGCGCGCAACTCTATCGCGATGAGGCAGATCCCAACCGCATGATCGGAGTAAGCTACTTCGAGGTGCGCGGCCCTTTTGGCGAACCAAAGCGAGCCATCACGGAAAGCCACCGGCAGATTTTCCTCTGTAGCCCAAGCAACCGGGAACAGCAGGGGCGATGCGCATCGCAGATTCTGAAGCGGCTAACGCGGCTTGCTTACCGGCGCCCGGTAACCGATGCCTATATAAAGCCGCATTTGTCGCTTGCGGCGGAAGCGCGCGCGGAAGGGTTCCCGTTTGAGGAACAGATTCGCCTGGCGCTACAAGGAGTGCTGGTTTCGCCGCAATTCTTGTTCCGTATCGAGCGTGGCGGCAAGGCGGACGCCGATAGCCGAGTCAGCACGCTTACCCCCATAGAACTGGCCTCGCGCCTGTCGTATTTCCTCTGGAGCAGCATGCCGGATGAGGAGTTGCTGACCGCAGCCGAACGCGGACATCTGCAGACGCGAGAGCACGTGATGAGCCAGGTGAAGCGCATGCTGGCTGACCCGAAATCGCGCGCGCTTACTGAGAATTTTGCCGGACAGTGGTTGCGTCTGCGGAACATCGACCTGGTGCAGCCAGACCGTGATCTGTTCCCTGAGTTTGATGCCAGCTTGCGGCGCGCGATGAAGCGGGAAACCGAACTGATGTTTGAAGCGCTGCTGCATGAGGGCGGCACCGTGGACGATATCCTGGTGGGCGACTTCACTTTTCTGAACGAGCGACTGGCCAGGCACTATGGCATCAGCGGTGTGGAGGGGGAAGAGTTTCGCCGGGTTGCACTTACCGGCACACGGCGTAGCGGGTTGTTGACCCACGCCAGCCTGCTGACGATTTCAAGTTATCCCACGCGGACCTCACCCGTGCTGCGCGGGTTATGGCTGCTGGAAAGCATTATTGGAGCACCTCCGCCTCCGCCTCCTCCCGATGTGCCGGAACTGGATGCGGATGGTGTGGGGGAAGCAGCCACGCTGCGTGAACGCATGGAAATGCACCGGGCCGACCCCACGTGTGCCGCCTGCCACAGTAAAATGGACCCACTGGGATTTAGCCTGGAAAACTACGACGCCATCGGGCGTTATCGCGAAGCGGAGGGAAAGTTTCCGATTGACGCTTCCGGCACTCTTCCTGATGGCGTGAGCTTTGATGGACCAGAGGCAATGAAGCGGGCTCTGCTTGGCCAGCGCCACCAGATTGCCTTGAACCTGGCCGAGAAAATGTTGACCTTCGCGCTTGGCCGTGGGCTTGAGCGTTACGACCGCGCCGCTGTGGATGCCCTTGCTGCTTCCATGGAAGCGAAACAGTATCGGATTTCCACCCTGGTAGAAGAGATCTGCTGGAGCATGCCCTTCCGCATGCGCCGCGGAGAAGGAGTTACTGCACCATGACGGGAAGGACAGTGACTGGGAAGACGGCAACAGGGAAAACCATGACGCGGAAACACCTGTCTCGCCGGATGATGTTGCGTGGCATCGGCGGTGCCGTGTTAGGGTTGCCCTTCCTGGATGCAATGACTCCGGCGTTTGCCACCAAGCGGGAAGTGGCCGCGGCCTCGCCCATGCGACTAGCCTTTGCCTATGTGCCTAACGGCGTGACGATGGACCAGTGGACTCCAGCGGAAACCGGCCGCGGATTCACCCTTACCCGGATTCTGAAACCGCTGGCCAATGTGCGCGAGAACGTAACGGTGCTCAGTGGCTTGGCGCAGCATAACGCGAAGGCGCTGGGTGACGGACCTGGCGACCATGCACGCGCGGCTGCGGCATTCCTTACCGGTGTCCACCCGCGCAAGACGGATGGGGCAAACATCCAGAACGGCGTTTCGATTGACCAGGTGCTTGCGCGGCAGTGGGAGAACCGCACGCGATTTGCATCGCTGGAGCTTGGCACTGAGTACGGCGGAGTGGTGGGCAACTGCGATTCCGGCTATAGCTGTGCCTATACAAACAGCCTTGCGTGGCACAACGAAACCACGCCGCTTCCCCCGGAAATCAATCCACGGCTGGTATTTGAGCGACTCTTTGGAGCGTCACGCAATGGCGAGACGCCAGCCGAGGCCCGCCAGCGGCAGCGATTTCAGCGAAGCGTGCTGGACAACGTGCAGGACGATACGGCGCGCCTGATGCGGGACTTGGGGCCCACCGACCGGCGCAAGCTGGATGAGTACCTTTATGCGGTGCGCGACGTGGAGAAACGCCTGGCCAGGGCTGCCGAGCATCCTGTGGTGGAAGTAGACATGCCAAAACCCTCTGGCATCCCCGCCCGGTTCTCTGACCATCTGGCGCTGATGTACGACCTGATGGCCATTGCCTTTCAGACGGACTCCACCCGGGTGGTAACGCTGATGGTGGGGCGCGAGGGCAGCAGCCGCACCTACCGCGAAATTGGCGTGCCAGATGCGCACCATCCGCTCTCGCATCACCAGAAGAACCCGGAAAAAATTGAGAAGATCACACAGATCAACACTTTCCACATGAGCCTTTTCGGGAAGTTCCTGGAAAAGATGCAGTCTATTCCCGAAGGGGACAGCAACCTGCTGGAGCGCAGCGTGGTGATTTACGGATCCTGCATCGGGGACGGCAACCGGCACAATCACGACGATTTGCCAATTTTGCTGGCGGGTGGTCAAGCAGTGGGCCTGCAGAGCAGTCAGCACCTGCAGTTTCCTAAGGATACCCCGATGACAAACCTCTACCTGACGCTGCTTGATCGTTTGGGATCGCCCATTGAGGAGTTTGGCGACAGCACCGGGCGAATTCACGAGTTGAGCGGCATCTAGCCTCCACTTGGCGGTAGACTGATGGGCAATTCAAGGAGTGTCCATCATGTCATGCAATCGGCGTCACTTCCTCGGCATCGCCGCCACCGGAGCGCTGGCTTCTACGCTTCACTGCGCCAAGCCTGAGGAACAGGCACGCGCGCGCTACGAACAGCTTGGAGAAATCCTGAAGCAGCCGGTGCTAAAGAAGCAGATCTTCTCTTCGCCGGTGATCATCGAGTCACTGGAACTGTTGCAACTCAACAACCGGTTCCTCTGCCGGGTGCGGTCCAGCGATGGTGCGGAAGGCATCTCCGTGGCGCACAGCGCGATGCGCTCACTGTACCCGATTTTCCTTCAACACCTGCGTCCGTTTTTCCTGGGTAAAGATGCCAGGGAGTTGGATAGAATTCTGGACCGGGTCTACATTTACGACTTAAACTTCCGCTTCAGCGGAATGGCCCTTGGTCTTCCGCTGGCAACCATTGAGTTCGCGATTCTGGACATGCTCGGGCGGATTGCGAAGAAGCCGGCAGGCGAATTAATTGGAGAGATCCACAACCCTTATGTGGGTGTGTATATGGCTACCGAATGGCGAGAGAAGCCGGTAGCTGAGTCCATCAAACTCATCCAGGAAGCCGTAGCTTCCCATGACGTGCACGCACTGAAGATCAAGGTAGGCGGGCTAATGTTCATGACCGCCGATATGTACGCCGAGGGGCCTCCCGGTCGCACCGAAGAGATTGTGCCTTTGGTGCGCAAGACCTTTGGGGACGAGATGGCGCTCTATGCGGATTCGAACAGTTTCTATACCGTGCCGGAAGCGATCCGCGTGGGCAGGCTGCTTGAGGAGTACAAGTTTCGCTATTTCGAGGAACCAGTGATGTTCGACCATCTGGAGGAAATCAAGCAGGTAGCCGATGCGTTGACGCTTCCCATTGCGAACGGAGAGCAGGACTACAGCTTCTACGGCTTCCGCTGGTTGCTGGCCAATGACGGGCTCGACATTGTGCAACCAGACAATTACTACTTCGGAGGGCTAATCCGCTCCATGAAGGCAGCCCGCATGGCAGCAGCCGTCGGTAAGCAGGTGATCCCGCACATGTCGGGCGGCGGGCTGGGCTTCCTCTACAACATCCACTTTGTATCGGCAGCGCCGAATGCGGGAGAACACCACGAGTTCAAGGGGCTGAACACGCATGTGAAGTATGAATGCACGACGTCGCCGCTCACCGTGGCGGATGGAAAGATGAAGGTTCCTACGGGTCCCGGATTTGGAGTGGAGTTCGACCCCGATTGGATAAAGCAGCATCAGGTCGTAAGCCTTTAGCGATGACCGCTATCACCAGGATTAAACTACCGACGCCTCCGGTAGAAGAAGAATCCGGCTAAGCCGCCAAGAGTAAGTGCCTGGAGATTGCTCTCGCCCATTCGCGCAATCGGCTCTGCATCGAGACTCTGCGCGGGCGCGCCATCAGTGGCGTGGTCCATCGCCAATCCGCCTACATCCAGCAATCCCTTGCCGGACATCGCCGGGCTGAACACCAGGGATAGCGCAATTGCGGCACAGGTCACCATTTGAATCTTCATTACCATTTGCCTCCGGTAACAGCGAGTGATACTTCAGCTTATGGTTGAGTAGGCCATGGAACAATTGGGCATAAACCCTAGAACTGGCCTACGGAGATCCCATCAGCCGGCGAAGTGGTCCCAGTACGGAAACCAGCGCTGCACCGGCACCGGAATGGGGCAGCGCTCGAAATCTGCAGCGGGTAACTTGAGCCCGGCAGAAAAGACACATGCTAGCCGTCTATCTCTGGAGCCAGGCAAGGTAGATCGCCGCGGTCATATTCTCTGGCTCACGAAGGATCTGTAGTGCGTCGGGGCGGTTAGCGGCCAGGAAGGCATTCTGCGCGGAGGCGTATTCCTGGCGCACCGTCTCGCGGGCATGCAGATACTCCATAGGCGAGCGCATGTTGAGCAGCAGGACTTGCTTACCGGCGAGGGACGCAACGACATCCGGCAGGTCGAGAGCTTTGAGGACATTGGGTACCAACACGCCTGTGGTGAAGTAGTGGCGTGGGCTGCGGGCAATATCGCTATAGGAGAGCAGCGCTTCTTCGGCAGCCACTCCCTCAATCCGAGCGGACAGGGAGTCGTCCGCAAGCGCAGCGGAAAAGAGGGCAATCCAGCCCATATTCCCCTTGCCCGCCAATCGAACAGGGCGCTGCTTCCAGTCCTCTGGGAGCGGGGCGTTCTGGATGGCTGCCAGCACATCCTGCGCCTGAATGGCAGGAATCGACGTGCCCACCAGCAGGGCACGCATGGCCTCACGGTACATGGGAGTGTAACCCACCATCTTGTCCTCGGCAACCCATTCCCCGGTGCCGCGGACATCCAGGGCCAGAACCGCATGGCCAGCCTTTGCAATAGCGGCGAACAAGCCAGTCTCACCGGCCTCGGCTGCCTTGCCGCGATCGTCAAGATACACCACCAGACGAGCGTCCGCAGCGGGACGATCCGGCAGCACCATCAAGCCGGGTACGCGGCCGCCACCGCCTACCGGAGCAATGAACTTATCCATTCGATATCCGGCGCGGCGAATGGCACTGACAACGCTTCCTGTGGTTGAGGTTTGTGGTTCGCGCGGGAGCACGCGCAAGGTATCTTTCAGCAATTGGCGGAACCCGGAGCGGTCACCGTCCGGGATAGAAAGAGCTTGGCGCCTCTCGTGTTGGGCAGCAGCACGGTCTCGCAAAATCTGCTGCAGACTGCGCCCTCCGAGAGACATCAGCACCTGCCCCTTCTCCGTCACATGGAGTGTCTTGGCGTCTTCCGGAGTAAATGGCGCTTCCGGACGCACATCTTCCCTGCCCTGAAGCCACTTCGTGAGCCAGCGGTAGGTGGCCTCGCGTCGAGGCTGGCTCCATCCATGCGTGTCGTCGTATTCGAAGAAGCCTGCCTTTTCCTGCGCCCCCATCAGACCATAGAGCCGCTGGGTCTCAGCAAAAGCAGCACGTGCCCCAGCGATAGGGAAATAGTCGCGGATGGCGGATAGCATCTGCACGGGGCGAGGTGCCCATGAGGTAAGAAAGTCTGCGAAGTCAAAGCCGTCCTTCACAAAGTCCACAAAAATCTGCTCGGCATCCTGCGGGCCCGGGTCGTGCCACAGCAGGCGCCAGGAGGTGATATAGCAGGATGGCGAAGCGGTGGCCAATCGAGGCTCTAACAGATTCATATAGGCACTCTGGGTGCCACCTCCCGAATTCCCCACCACGGCGAGGCGATTGGGGTCGACATCGGCGCGGGTGAGCAGATAGTCAATCGCGCGGATGCCGTCCCAGATTTCGTAGCGAGCGAAATTGGTGCCGGTAATCAACGCCACGCCGCCCAGCATGATGTGTTCGCGGGTTCCATTGCCCACCAGCGATTCGCCGGTATCTTCGTCGATGTACTGCAGGCGTTCACCCTGGCCGATGGGGTCGTAAGCCAGCACGATGAACCCGCGCCGGGCCAGACCCACCCAACCGTTCTGGTAGATGGGCGCCAGTTTGCCATCGTTGTGATGCCCAGCCGTGCCCAAAACAGCGGGAAAGGGGCCGTTGCCAAGCGCAGGGTTCGTGGGGACATAGACATTCGCAGTTACGAAGAGGCCAGGCATACTTTCAAAAAGCAGCTTCTCCACGCGGTATCCCTCGCGCTCGGCGCGGCCCACAATACTGGCATTCAGCGGGGTCTTTGCCGGCCATCCATCGAAGCCTTTCAATACCGTTTCACGCACATGTAGCTGGCGCTGCTGGAGGCCCGCTGGGCTCTGGATGGCAGCAATGGCGCGCTCGCGTTCTGCAAAATGGCCCTCAGCAAGCCCATCCAGGTAAGCGCGCAGCCCCCCCGCCGTGCTGCCGCCGAGCACCTGGTAGGGGTCGTCCGGAACGGAAGCGATGGGAGACTGTTGGGCAGGAACATGTAGAGCCAGGACCAACAACAGGGCATTAAGCAGGAGGAACACAGGGAAAAGTGAAGTACGACTCATCGCGTAGGCATGGTATCGCGATTGTGAGGGCCGAGAAAAGGTCCGTAGGAGATTTGACTGCTGCTTGCTGTAAACGTTTTTCACCAGATGCCGATAAAGGCACTGAAGCCCGTTCGCGGGAAAGGTGCTACCGGCCGGACCTCCACCGCGAAGGGAAGGCCCAATAGTTACTGCGACGACAGCAGCAGCCGTGAGCGATATAGCAACCGGAAACAATACAGCAACCGCGAATAATCCAGGAAACGCGGAGAGGGACAAGAAGGATAAACAGACATGCCGCAAGTAACCAGCGCAGTAAATCCCATGACAACAATCCCAAAGTACCCCTGGGCGCTGCGCAACCTTCCGCCATTCCCTCCGGTGGCCAACCGGCTGCTGGCGTTGCTGCAGAATCAGAACGTGTCCAACGTGCAGCTTGCGGATGTGATCCGCATGGACGCAACCTTCTCTTTTGAGCTGTTACGGCTGGCAAACTCCTCGCTTTTTGGGTTTGCCCATCAGATCATTGACATCGGCCACGCCATTTCTGTGGTGGGGCTGGAGCGTGTGAAGGCAATGGTAATGATGGTGGCGTTGAATGCTCAGATAAAGTCGGCCTTGCGCTACCAGCGACTTCTGGATTGCTGGGTGCACTGTCTGGCCTGCGCCGTGCTCTCTGAGCAGGTAGCGTACGGATGCGGCTTGCCTCCAGAGCGCGCATATACCGCGGGGCTCCTGCACGATGTGGGTCGACTGGGGATGATGACTGCCTATCCGCAGGAGTACAGCCGGCTGCTGGATGTAGCGGCGGACGAAAACCTGGAACTGATCGACGCGGAACTGGACGTATTTGACATCGACCACTGTATGGCCGGCGCCTGGCTGGTGGCGGAATGGAACCTGCCCACAGAGGTGGGCATCGTCGCCCAGACGCACCACGAATTACCCGTTGCCGGGGATCGTGAAATTGGAAACGTTATTCGCATTACCAACAGACTGACCAACGTCCTTGGCTTTCATGTACTGCCGACGAAGCCAGAATTCACTTATGAGCAGTTACGCAGACTGCTGCCCTCGATTGCTCAACGAAATCTGCCCGATGACCCCGAAGAACTTCGAACGAACATTCAAGATCGGGTGCTCTCGTTTACCTCTCCCAAGGCGGCTGCATAGCATCGCAGGGGTCCTACGCGCGGGAGGTCGGCTGCACGGTCTTTAGCAATCTCAAGACCTCCTCGATGCAGTTTGATGCGAGCCTGCGGCAAGATAAGGCACTGCGCCCGCCAAAGGCATCGCGAGCGGCATTTGAACCTCGTCTCGCGGGACCTCCCAGGCCATTCCCATCCTCCGCGCGCCCGACCTCATCGGATATTCCGATATGGAACAAAGAAACTGGATATGCTGTTAGCACGCGCCCAACCTGGTTGCGGCAAGCTCCCCATGGTTGCGGGCGATTCCGATCTTCGTTTGACGGGAGAGCATTCATGTGGATTCGAGTGCTGGCAAGCATCCTGACATTTGCGTGCGCCATTACCTTGACACAGGTAACCCCGGCTGGAGCGCAGGACGTCCCGGTAAAGATGTGGGAGGAGCAGTTGATGCTGCCCACCTATCTTGCGGGCGACCCCGAACCCAACCCGATGTTCTTTTTCGGACGGCAGTCCCAGGGAGCGCAGGGTCCCGTGTATCCGTACCCGATGTACGACACCCTCACGGGCAGGAAAGTAGACAAGAGCTACAGCATCGTCTATCTCGAAAACGAGTACCTGCGCATCGGTGTGATGCCAGAGATAGGTGGTCGCCTATTTGAGGGCCTGGACAAAACGAACAACTATCACTTCGTCTACCGGCAGCATGTCATTAAGCCAGCGCTCATCGGGCTAATTGGCGCGTGGATTTCGGGCGGCATGGAATGGAACATCCCGCACCACCATCGGGCATCGACGTTCATCCCCGTGCAGTACAGGTTGGAGGAGCATGCAGATGGGGCAAAGACAGTGTGGGTGGGGGAACTGGAACTGCGACACCGCATGCGTTGGGCAGTGGGCTACACGCTCCGTCCGGGAAGTTCTGTGCTTGAAACTTCGCTGCGTATCGTGAACCGCACACCGGAAGCGAACTCAATGCTTTGCTTCGCCAACGTGGCGGTGCATACGAACGAGAACTACCAGGTGATTTTCCCACCCAGTACGCAGTATGGCGTACACCACGCGAAGCGGGAGTTCACTGAGTGGCCGATTGCGCGCTCGAACTATGGCGGAGCAGACTTCAGTAGCGGTGTCGACATCAGCTGGTACAAGAACCACATCTCCCCGAATTCGGTGTTTGCCTGGAACTATGACGACGATTTCCTTGCCGGGTATGACCACGGCAAGCAGGCTGGCACGATGAGCGTGGCCGACCACCATATTGTGCCGGGCAAGAAGTTCTGGACCTGGGGCAACGGGCCGAGCGGCAGACGCTGGGATACGGTGCTCACCGACAACGATGGCCCGTATATTGAGCTGATGGTGGGGGCATACTCCGATAACCAGCCTGACTACAGTTGGTTGCAGCCCTTTGAGACACGCGCATTTTCAATCTACTGGTATCCCTTCCGCGACATTGGTGGCGTGAAGAAGGCGAATGTGGATGCAGCGGTGAACCTGGAGGTGGAAGACGGCTCCGCCAAGGTCGGCTTCTATACCACGGCACTGCATCGGTCGGCGCGCGTGCTTTTGAAGGCAAGGACACAGACATTGCTGGAGAAGACCGTTGCCATCAATCCGGCCAAGCCCTTTGTGCAGCAAGTTTCGCTACCCGCGGGAACCGACGCACAGGACTTGGTGGCTTCGCTGTGGGTGGGGGACAAGGAACTCGTTTCCTACCAGCCGCTCCCCCATACGAAGCAGCCGGCGCCTGCCGTAGTGAAAGCGCCTGCAGCACCTGCAGATATCAGAACGAATGAAGAACTGTACCTGATTGGCCTGCGCGCCCAGCAGTTCCACAGCCCAACAGTGAACCCGCTTCCCTATTGGCATGAAGCGCTGCGACGGGATGAAAATGATGCTCGCGTGAACACCGCGATGGGCCGCACAGCGCTTGGTGAGGCCCGCTATGAAGACGCCGAGCGGCATTTGCGCCGAGCGGTGAATCGACTTACCGCAGACCACACCAGCCCCAAGGAAGGCGAAGCGATCTACTATCTTGGTGTCACTTTGCAGGCCATGGGGAGGGCGGCGGAAGCTGAGGTCTGGCTGAACAAAGCGCGGTGGAATTTCGGCTGGAAGTCCGCGGCCTGTTTTGCGCTGGCACAGCTTGCGGCGGGTCGTGGCGAATTCAAGGAAGCACTCTATCTGTTGAGCCTCTCTACGGAGGGCAATGGCCTAAACCTGCGCGCACAGAACCTGAAGGCTGCGCTGTTGCGTCATCTGGGACGCCACCAGGAGGCATTACAGGTATTAGGGTCGGGAGCGCACGCTGCGGACCCTCTGGACGTGCGCACTCTGTCCGAGAAGTTTCTGGCCACGCGAAGCAGTGCAGATGCCAAGGCCTTGGCCACCGTGATGATTCAGCACCCAGCCACCGCGCAGTCGACTGCGGCAGAATACATGCGCGAAGGACTGTGGCAGGACGGCTCCATCGTGCTGCGTCAGATGATCGACGCGGCACCCGACAAACCGCGTCTTCATCCAATGCCCTATTACTACCTTGGCTATTTCGCGGAACGAATGGGCCAGGGTGCCCAAGCAGCCGAATACTATCGGGAGGCGAGGGAGATGCCAGCGGAATACGTATTCCCCTTCCAGCCGGAGGCAATCGAAGTGTTGAGGCAGGCGATGCAAGCCAACCCGAATGATGCACGTGCCCCTTACTACCTGGGGAACCTGCTCTATGACTGGCAGCCCGAGGAAGCAATTCGCTTGTGGGAGTCCTCGGCCCAATTGGACCCCGAGTTTGCCATCGTTCACCGGAACCTCGCCGTCGCTTACATGCACCTGCCCTCTGGCGCAGACAGAGGCAAAGCGATTGCCTCGTTGGAAAGAGCCGTAGCTGTATCCCAGCCTTATCCACTGCACTTCACCGAACTGGACGAGCTGTATGAAGAGGCTGGATCTCCCCTCGAGAAGCGGCTGCGACTGCTTGAGCAGAATGAGGCGGTGGTGGCCCGGCGCGACGACGCTATGAATCGTGCAATTGGACTGAAAGTGGCCAGTGGCAGGCTGGACGAAGCGATTCGTGCTATGAGCAGCCGGACATTTGCCGTAGCGGAAGGCGCCAACCTGAACGTGGTTGAGCATTGGACGGAAGCCCATGTCTTGCGCGCGCGGCAGCACATCGCAGCAAAGCGCTTTGACGAAGCGCTGACAGACCTGCGCGCCGCAGCCACCACACCGGATAACCTTCCTGTAATGAGCCTGGAAGCGTTGGGCGGACGAGACGCGGAAATCGGTTGGTGGACTGGCGTTGCGTTAGAAGGCGCGGGCAAAGCCAACGAAGCCCGCGCTGCCTTCGAGCAGGCTGCCAGTGCGACACAGCGCATCCGGAGGAGAAGACCCACCGAACAGCCGGAACCGGCAGGACTGTCGAATGCACAGGCCTATTTCCAGGGGCTGGCCCTACGGAAGTTGGGCCGTACGGCGGAGGCGCAGCAACGGTTCGATGCATTAATTGAGACGGCGCAGAACGAGCTGAAACCTGCGGCGTCCGGGGCATCAGGTGACGGGGAAGGCGGGCGACCCGGCTTGAGCCCAAGGGCGCGAACTGCCAACGCATACTATCTGGCCGGCTTGGGTTACCTGGGCAAGAACGAGACGGATAGGGCAAAGGCAGAGTTTGCTAAGGCCGTCGAAACAAGTCCCGACCACGTGGGTGCACGTATGGCCTTGGCATTCTAGTTGAACCCTCAGGCCAGAGCGCCGGGCACGTGGGCATCTGACGAATAACCACGCTAACAATCCAGCAGGTTATTCGCTCTCGATACTGGAATGGGAGCAGATTGTACGGGAAAAGAACGGCCGCAGTGGGTTATTTATTCCATACCTAATGACATTGCATTATCGCAATTATGGGTAAGTGCGGTTCCTCGCAGATGTCCATTCACACGGAGGCTACCTCCGCATATTCCACTCGCGGATTTCGTCGACGTAGGCAAACACCCGTCCACGGAGGCCAGGACCTCGGCGAACCGGTAATCCTCCATACTTCTCCCACTGCTGCGCAGTGCGCACACTCACTCCGAGATAGTCCACGATCTCTTTCCAGGAGCCAAGGATCTCGCGATTCCCGGTGGCGGAAGAACATTCCATAAGTTCCAACATGGTTTCTCGCTGAGTGACCAGGATACCCCCACTTAGGGTATGAAAATCAAGAGCATTTCGCATAATTCGCATTTTTCATATCGCAAGCGAGTGGAAATACTGGGTTCTTTCGGCATTTCACGCACATACACAGCAGAACGGCGTGGGTTCACTGGCTTGCACCGACACACCACCATCAATCATCCGCAGGGCGCCCAGCCTTCTCTTTTGCAGGCAACTCAGCCCTGAGTTCACCTGCTTGTTGCATCCACTGATTCCTGCCGGGCGCCCCCCATCCAGTAAAGCGTCGACCGAAGGGCTGGGGGCCTTTTCGGTCGTGAACGTCTCGGCCTGTGGCAGTCACCACGCAAGCGTTGCGTGGCAGTGTGGGATACTGTGCAATTCCTGCGTAGAGTTGCTTCGAAATTGTGGCTTCCCCCTAGGAGAATTGCGCTGTAGACTTCGGTTGTTCCGCTGCTTACGTATGCTTTTGCGGCGATTGAGCGTTTTGGACTCCAGAGTGCAAACCATTCGGCATCAGGAGGCGAAACGAAATGAAACAGATTTTCCACTCGTTAGTTCTTATTCTGCTTGCGGCAGCAATGTTCACCACGCAAACCGGCATTGCCGCCAGTAGTGACCGGACCACAGAGAACATGGTGGAGCGCATCCGCCACGAGATTGCCATGCTGCCCTACTACGGCGTTTTCGATCACATTGTCTTTCGCGTCGAGGATGGCACCGCACATTTGATGGGCTCGGTGAGCCGCCCCACTCTGCGTGACGATGCCGAGCGCGTCACTGCCAGAGTGGAGGGCGTCAAGGCAGTGAAGAACGAGATTGAAGTGCTGCCTCTGTCGCCGATGGACGATGAAATTCGATTGCGCGTCCTGAGTGCCATCTATGGCAATCCCATGATGCGCGGCTACGCAATGGTTTCCCGGGGACCAATCCGGATTATCGTGAACCGCGGAAACGTCACCCTTGAAGGCATCGTGGATAGCTCCATGGATAGCACACTGGCCTATACCGCAGCCCGCAACGTTCCCGGCGCCTTCTCAGTTACGAATCACCTGCGCGTCCTGCAGGCGGCGAAATAGATCGCGCAGCAAGGGAGAGCCAGATGCTCAGAATCCTCACTATCCTCTTCATGGCGGCAATCGCGGCGAGCGCACAAAGCTCGCCGCGATTCACCGTTGCTTCCAACTGCGCAGCTTGCCACTCGGCGCTGCCGAATCCCGCCGGGGCTCTGCAGACTAATGAGCCTTCGCTACCCGTCATGCTGCGACACGGACGCAGCGTCCCCATGGCCTCCGTGGGCATGTATTCGCTTTGGCAAGGATCAGCGATGGCCAACAGTGCCCTAGACCCTTACTGGCAGGCGCGTGTGCGCTGGGAAACCCGGCAGCACCCCTCCGCTGAAGCTGTGATTGAAGACACCTGCATGCACTGTCATGCGCCCATGCAGCGCTACGAGGCACACACAACCGGAACATCCGTGCGGCTTAGCCAGATGGATGCCATCGGCCGCGACGGAGTAAGTTGCACGCTGTGCCACCAGATTCTTCCTGAGAGACTGGGCACCAAGGCCTCGTTTACTGCGGAGTTTGTGATCAACGACCAGAAGCGCGCCTTTGGTCCGCACGCAAACCCATTTACGAATCCAATGGTGATGCAGACCGGGTACACGCCCACATTGGGCGCTCACATCACGGAGTCCGCGCTGTGCGGCAGTTGCCACACCGTGATCAC